>CALKUJ010000106.1 GCA_937996825.1 uncultured Polynucleobacter sp.
TGTCACGGGAATCTTTTGCGGATCAGTTGTCGCCAAGATAAATTTAACGTGTGGCGGTGGTTCTTCTAAAGTTTTTAACATGGCATTGAATGCATGACCGGTCAGCATGTGGACCTCGTCAATCATGTAAACCTTGAATCGAGCACTGCTTGGGGCATACATGGCCTTTTCAAGCAGCTGAGCCATATCGTCAACACCACGATTACTTGCGGCATCCATTTCTATGTAATCAACATAACGTCCCGCATCAATCTCTGTACAAGCTGGGCATTTCCCACATGGCTGCGAGGTCATTTGACCCTGACCATCCTCACCCGTGCAGTTGAGTGCCTTGGCCAAAATACGAGAAATGGTTGTTTTACCAACACCCCTTGTGCCCGTGAATAACCAGGCATGGTGCAAACGTTGCTGGTCAAGGGCGTGAGTCAAGGCCTTGACCACGTGTTCTTGGCCAACCAGGGTTGAAAAATCTCTTGGGCGCCACTTTCGGGCTAAAGCTAATGCAGTCATATTGTCATTCTACAAGTAGAAGGCAGTAGAATGTCAGAGGACGGGCCTCCTCGCATGGTGGCTTGGTAACCTGGTCAGGTCGGGAACGGAGCAGCCAAACCCAAGTACTGCCAGTGCCGAGGGTCAGGCTCGTCCACCTACTGAGCTGTTTAATCATGGTTTTTTTGTTCCAAACTTGATTCATTGAGCAGAACTCATCTCTAAAACATCCCCATTTGCACCCAGTAAATAGCTTTTAACCGGCTTATCTGGGCGCAACTGAGCAACGCACTCTCTGTATGTTCTCATTTGAGCATCATATTTAGTAAATAAATCACTATTTGGATCTGGAATCGATAACTTATAGTCCAAGATAATCAGCTCGCTTGGCAACTCAATCAAGCGGTCAATTCTGAGTAATCTCCCATTGGAGTCAGCGATATCCAACTCCTCCCATGCTGCCTGAATCGCCGGGTCAAAGAAAAAGTTTTGTGCTTTTGCAGAACTCAACACATTCAAAGCGCATCGCCTTGCATCAATTGCTAAGTCGGGGCTGATATTTAGCCACGCGATGATTTCATTTGTATCGGGCAACTCAGATGAATCCGTGATGCCAGCACGCATCACATGCTCCATCACAGCATGGAAAGCAACTCCTAAATCAATCATGTTTTGCTTCTCGACACTTACCAACTCTTCATCAAAGCGGATATTGGTGTTTGCAATACCTCGCCACAAAACATTGAAATCAGCAAAAGATTGCTTGATATCAGAGCTTGGAGAGATAGGATGTTGACCAACAGGAGGACTGACTAACTCTGGTGCTTCAGGTATTTCCTTAACACCCGCTCTGACCATTCGGTCATACCAACTATTTTTGGCAATTGCTGTTTCACTCTTTGAGTCTCCTTTGTTTGCAGACCCTGATATGTAAACAGCCTCTTTTGCCCTCGTCAGAGCTACATAAAGTAGATTCCAGTTTTCAATTTGAGCGATTTGCTCCTCTTGCTCTCTCAAAAACTCGCGAGCTGGATCCTTGGGCTTGGCCGAAAATATTGGGGAAATATGGTCAGGGGCATCACTGCCCGGCAACCAACTCATCAAGACACCCACGTTATCTCTGCCAGATTTGTTTGTATTGGTGTTCATGAGGAAGACAAAGCGAGACTCAAGGCCCTTGGCGGCATGAATGGTCAGGATCTTGACGCGCTTCTCAGATGCCTCGGAAGTCTCATCAATATCTTCCTCATCTGCTGACTCACCCTCATCAGGACTCTCTTCTTCAGCACCACGTTTGATTTTTTTAAGCTCATTGATGAACCTAGACAAACTTGGATAACGCCCACCATCTAGGTTAAGCGCTAAGGATAAAAAAGCGTCCAAGTTCGACAAGACCTGATCTCTTTGCAAACTTGGCGCCGAGCTTGCGTAGCGCAAACGAATTTGCCCATGAGCATAAATATGGTCTAACAAATCATGAACCGGTAGTTTTTTAGATAACTCAGCCCATGTCGCTATGTCTGCGTAGATATGATGAAGCGAGTGATCAGGTAATGAAATTAAATGCCATAGCGAATGGCGCTCTTGAGATTGCTTGGTTGTCATTAAGCTCAGCAAATCTGCATCCGACAAACCATATATCGGGGAACGCAACACTTGCGCTAATGCCAGGTCATCAGTTGGTGTTATTAAAACCGTTAACAGGGCAACCATGTCTTCGGCCTCAAGAGTTCGTAACAAGCCCCCTTGTCTTGGGCTATCACAAGGAATGCCGGCCGCCCTGAATGCCCTCTCAATTTGGGCCAAGTGAGTCCTTGATCTCAACAGAATTAAAAAGTCTCCCCAATTGGCATTTTTTTCTTGTTTGATTTTTTGAATGAATTTGGCCACTTGCAGAGCCTCATCAAAACTTTGCTGAACTTTTGTTTGTTTGGTGACATCGATGAAAGGATGTTCCAGGGCATTTCTAGAAGGTTCTTGCTTGATTTCTGGCGAACCTATCAAAGGCAAACACCAAACCTCACCTGGACCATCAATCTTTTCAGCATTCGGGTTTCTCTCCTGAGATTGAAACGGATAGGTATTTGGCACATCGGGCAGTGCAAATACATCATTCACCACTTTGATCACTGCCGGACTATTGCGCCTGGTCTTATTAAAGGAGTGAATTTTGGCCTTGAACTGTTTATTCAAATAATTTTTAGCTTCGCCAAATAAGCGAACATCTGCTCGCCTAAAACGATAAATTGATTGCTTGGGGTCACCAACCAAAAACACAGATGGTCTATTCTCTTCATCACCATAAGCATTTAACCAAGACAAAAGAATTTGCCATTGCAGTGGATTGGTATCTTGAAACTCATCCACAAGCAAATGTTTGTACTTCGCATCCAGTCTGGCCTGTAAATAATTGGCAACATCTGATGAGAGCATTAATTTTGCGGTGTAGGCTTCTAAATCTGAAAAGTCCTGTACTCGTAGGATTTCTTTTTTGGCTTGATAGTGCTTCAACATATCAACACCGATCGTGATCCACGCTTGATGGATTCGATGAGCACGGCGGTCAGCATCCCAGCAATAATGGTCATACATGGCTTGAGCCCAAGCTTGTCGGGTTTTATTGATTTGCTGTTCTATGTTTTGAGCATCAGATAATTTCTTGAGAGATTTTTTTAAGGCCTCAGAAGCTAGTAGTCTTGACAGTTGCACATAGTCAGCCGTCAAGAACGCAGGCCTTAAGGTGGCTGCGACTTCTTCTAATGAAAAACCATGAGCCTTTTTCTTGAGAGCCTCATCAATCGCCCTTCCGTGTTTTTGATCAGTCGACCCACCGTTTTCTAAATGACTAGCCAAACTCATCAAATTCATCAAAGCTTGTGAATCATCCAACATGACTTTGAGTGGATCTTGGATTGCTAACCAATCGGAGTGATCACTGATTGCTTGCATTGGATTCGTGCCCTGCTTTTTGCATTGCTCCAAATAGCTCCACCACTCTGCCTTTACGGTTAAAAATCCTTTTGAACCAATCAGCAGATCGTTGGCATTGGTGGCCTTCAATTCTTTGACAAGAAGTTCATATGCGGCACGCACAGCTACATTGCTGCTTGATGGCAAACTTGTCCACCAATCCTCCAAACATTCATCTTGTAGCCTTTTAAAATCGTCTCTTAGCTTCAGACCCTGAGGAACGCCAGATCCAAGCGGTGACCCACGTAAAAGACTACTGAACCAACCATGGAAGGTTTCCACATTTAAAGGCCTCGGGTCGGATAAAACCTCTTCGAACAAAGATCTCGCTTTTGGCAATGCCTGTCTGGCATCTTCAGCAGACAAACCACGTGCCATCAACTCTTGAATTAATACTTCCTCTGAACAGTTGGCAAACTGCAAAAGCACTTGATCCAAACGACCGCGCATTTCTTGAGCTGCTTTTCGTGTGAATGTAATGGCAAGAATTTCACTGGGCTTTGCGCCAGCGAGTAAAAGTCGGATGATTCGAGAAACCAATAGCCATGTTTTGCCACTACCAGCGCAAGCCTCAACAACCACTGATTGATCAGGATCGCATGAATCAAGGATCAATTGATCGATCATGACCACATTCCTTTACGACAAATACCGCGGGCTTGGCAATACTGACAAATGCTATCTGGCGCACTTGCAACCATTGACGAGCCACCCCACAGAGCTTCAATGTCGGCAATCATTTGCGACGGGAGTTGATTCATTTGCTCTTGCAAATCATCAACCTGAACTCGCGCATCATCTTCTTTGACTGAAACCCATGAAGCGATTGTTGCGGGATGACGATCAACCATGTCATGACCATTGACAGCTTTGGCGTAGATGACCAACTGAGGATCGTCTTGGAGATTATTTTTCTTTTTTGTGATTGAGTTTTTACTACTGAATTTATAGTCAATCACTTCAACACCCTCTTGTGGATGAATGTCTAAACGATCAACAAAACCTGAGACACTGATATCACCAAAACGTGTTTGCAAGTCAAAGCCAACTTGTTTTTCACCGTCATGAAATAACCATCCAGACTGCTCACGCTGAATGTGCCAATCTATCCATGATGGAATTAGAGTCTCCCACTCAATCCAAGCAGCTAACCAGCGCCCATCAACTTCAAGCAAAGGCTTGAAATGTTTATGGGAAATCGCGTACAAACGTTGCTTCAATAACTTGGTCCGCTCGTAAACATTGTCAGTCTCAAGCGCTTGGGTTTTTAGTCCATGATAAAAATCATACAAAGCGGCGTGAAGAGTTTTACCGACCAAACTCAAATCAATCTCAGCATCCAAGCCGCTTCTTTCTCTAAGCCCCAATAGCCTTGTCACGTAATAACGATATGGACACTCTCTTAAAGCTCGATAAGCACTTGGGCTGATGCTTGTTGGTTTAACAAAATCAATGGGCAAGCTTGGTCTTGGCTGATAAATTGGTTTTGCCTCATAAGCCGTAGGCAATGTCACGAGTTTTTCTTTTAATAGTTCTGCATGGTTGACATAGAGTCGTTGCAACCATGGAGATGGCTGCCTTGGCTCACCACTAGAACCCACGGATTGCCAAATCATGCGCCAGTGTTGATGAGATGTCATCAACTGCGATAGATCCATCGCCTGTTGAATGAATTCAGCTTCCTGAGTTTTACAGCCAAGTAATTTTCTCAGTTGAGCTGATAAAAACATCGGACTGTCTGACAATGAAGGCAACTGTGTGTCATCACAACCGACCATGACCCATGCGTCAAATCTTCTCAGGCGCGTAGCACTCAAGGGCAGAATCGTGACACTGGCGTTCTGCCTCGGATTACCCTCAATATAACTTGCATCTTCTAGCATGGAACTTAATAAAGATAGCCACTCAACCTGCTTCATTGGGTGTTGGCTCAATAACCTCATGGGAGCCAGTGATGACAGCAATTGCTGACCGGCAAGGTCTTGTTTCAGTGCGGCAGACATCCCCAAATCGATTAAATCTTGCTCAAGCAAATCTAACCAAGCAAGGCATGAATTAGAAGAAGATTGCCAGCGATGACTCTGATTTTTGAGTTGACGAATGATTCTGATCAAGGAGTTTGTTTGATCCTTATCAGAATCTAATGCCAAAACAAATCCAGACCAAGACCCTCTGACATCTGCTTCAATCAAACGTTGCTCTAAAAAACTTAAGCAGTCAGATACTTGATCTTGCTCAATCCCAAAAACAGACCAATCAATGTAAGGATTTTTTAGAAAATCCATTAACTCAACAGAAGATGGACCCGCTGGATGACGAACCACGTCCATCCACGACATCACTGATGCGGCAGCTCTGGTGGTGGATAGCTTCCATCCGGTTTCATCATGAACTGATAAACCATCACCAAATCTTGCCAGCAATGCTCTCATGCGACGAGCGACCAAACGATCCTGGGCAATTAAAGCGATGTGTTGACATCCATTCTGTAAAAAATTCTCAATGGCACCGGCGCCCTGCCAAGCCGCATCCTCAAAACTAAGGGCTTTGAAAATTTTGCGATCACTGATAGATGCTTTGTGCTTTTCATCAAAAAAGTTTTGGCGATTGTGTTCAATCACTGCTTTTGAATCATCAACATCACTGATGCATTCTGGCCAAAGTGCAATTTTTGAATAATCCAAAGAGCAATGGTGAAACGCAATCACCGATGCATGAGCTTGCCAAACTTGCTCAAGTGCTTTTTCAAATCCAGGACTGGCTTGTGCAGTTTGGATGAAGATGATCGGTGGGTGGTTGGCTGTCTGCTTGACTTCAGCAATCCTGAGACCCATGGCTCGCCGCTGTCTCACCACAGGATCTTGAGCACTGCTCAGATTCTCCCAGAATGCCAATATGATGCGCGCCTCAACTTCAACAATCTGTTTTGATGCACCCTGATAAACCTCTGCAATGGCATCACTCAATGCAGACTCAAGCACCTCATCAAAAACCCCCAAAGTGGCATCTGAAAGAAGATCACATACCTCAATGATTTTTTTTGCCAAGGACCATTTAGAAGCATCTGAGCTATCCATTAAGAGTGAGCTCAACTGAGGTCTATCGCTCAAAGCTCGATAGACTTCATACCAACGCTCAAGATCTGTTTTTTGGACACCTTCATTCTTTAAACCAGGCGTTTCTTTTAACCATTGAGCCAAACCCAGCACACGAGGTAGAAAGACTAAATTTGGTGACAAGCCAGATGGTCGACGTTTTTCAAGAGTTTGTCTGAGGGAATACGCAGGCCCTGATGTACTCAAAATCACCAATGGACTCGATTGCTCTTCTTTGGCCACCGCCCAAACAAGATCAGCCAAGGTATTTAATACCGGCTCATCTGGGGTCAAAAGGTGATGTTTGAAATATGGCATTGAAGTAGAAGTATGCACAAAGAAGCACTTATTGATAATATATTGCTTGTTATTGGTGAATTATCAAAAAACCAGATTTACAACCAATCATAAATAAAACAATTAATTCCAAAGGACTCTTATGAGTGACGCTATTAAATACGTGAGTGATGCATCTTTTGATCAAGATGTGATGAAGTCTGATAAGCCAGTTTTGCTCGACTTTTGGGCTGAATGGTGCGGTCCTTGCAAAATGATTGGCCCAATTCTTGAGGAAGTTGCCAAAGAGTATGGCGACAAAGTACAAATTGCAAAAATGAACGTTGATGAAAACCAAGGCATCCCAGCTCAGTTTGGTATCCGCGGTATTCCGACCTTGATTTTGTTCAAAAATGGTACTGTGGCCGCCCAAAAGGTAGGCGCTTTGTCTAAGTCTCAATTGACTGCATTTTTGGATAGCCATATCTAAATTTTGATGGCTGAGGAGCTCACCCAAAGAGCTCCTCATTCTCCCAAAACACTTAATTTGCTCTTTTTTTAATTTAGGGTGTAGAATTCCCCCAACAACTGATAGAACGTCCTGTTCTACTCAAATATTCCAAATCTTGTTCTTTCTTTGAGGCTTAAGCCTAAACCCACACACATGCATCTCACCGAACTAAAAGCACTACACGTATCAGCCCTTCTTGAAATGGCCACTGGCCTAGAAATTGAAAACACTCAGCGCATGCGCAAGCAAGAGTTGATGTTTGCAATTCTTAAAAAACGTGCCAAAGGTGGTGAGACCATCTTCGGTGATGGCGTTTTAGAGGTTCTACCAGATGGTTTTGGCTTTCTGCGCTCGCCTGAAGCTTCTTATATGGCTTCTACTGATGATATCTATATCTCACCTGCGCAAATTCGTCGCTTTAACTTGCACACTGGTGATGCGGTAGAAGGCGAAGTCAGAACACCGAAAGAAGGTGAACGTTACTTTGCTTTGGTCAAAGTAGACAAGATCAATGGCATTGTTCCTGAGGCGCTTAAAAACCGCATCATGTTTGAGAACTTAACACCTCTTCACCCAGATCGTCCGATGTTGCTCGAGCGCGACATCAAGGCTGAAGAGAACTTGACTGGCCGAATCATTGACATGATTTCACCGATTGGTTTTGGTCAACGCGCCTTATTGGTTGCCTCACCTAAGTCTGGTAAGACAGTGATGATGCAGCACATTGCTCATGCTATTTCAGCCAACCACCCTGATGCTGTTTTGATTGTTTTATTGGTTGACGAGCGTCCAGAAGAAGTGACTGAGATGCAGCGCTCTGTAAAGGGTGAAGTTGTGGCATCAACATTTGATGAACCAGCTGTGCGTCACGTTCAGGTCGCAGAAATGGTGATCGAAAAAGCGAAGCGCTTGGTTGAAATGAAGCGTGACGTGATCATCTTGTTGGACTCAATTACTCGATTGGCTCGCGCTTACAACACGGTTGTACCATCATCCGGCAAGGTTTTATCCGGTGGTGTGGATGCGAATGCCCTACAGAGACCGAAGCGTTTCTTTGGTGCCGCCAGAAATATTGAAGAAGGTGGTTCTTTGACCATCATCGCCACTGCCTTGATTGAAACAGGTAGCCGCATGGACGACTTGATTTATGAAGAGTTCAAAGGCACCGGCAATATGGAAGTACATTTAGAGCGCCGCCTTGCAGAGCGCCGCGTGTACCCAGCGATTAACTTGAATAAGTCAGGCACTCGTCGTGAAGAACTCTTGATCAAACCTGAGCTTCTTCAGAAGATCTGGGTTTTACGTAAGTTGATCTCTGATATGGACGATATTGAAGCGATGAACTTCATCGTCGATAAACTCAAATCGACCAAAAATAACGCTGAATTCTTTGAATTAATGCGTCGCGGGGGCTAAATTGAGGTAAAAACTGGCTGAAAACGTGGTTTTCCAGTCAGTTTTGCCCAAAACAAGCCCATATCTAGTATTTTTTGCTACAATTCTCGTTTTAATTCAGGCAAGTACCCATTATTTGATGGGCGGCTACCAGGCTAAAGGACTATTTAAATGAAACAAGGTATTCACCCAGATTACAAAGAAGTTGTTTTCCTAGACGTATCAAACAACTTCAGCTTCAAAACACGCTCAACCATCGTCACCAAAGAAACAATCAAATGGGAAGATGGCAAAGAGTATCCATTGGCTAAGATTGAGACTTCTTCTGAGTCACACCCTTTCTACACTGGTACACAGAAGATCATGGACACAGCTGGTCGTGTTGAGAAGTTCCGCCAGAAATTTGGTACAAAAGCTACAGGCAAAACAACTGCCTAAGAGTTTCAGCTTTACCAATGAAATCATAAAAGGCAGCTCACGCTGCCTTTTTTACATATAAGCTATCCATACTTGTTTAATCAGGTCAAAATTCAAGTCTCATGAGATCGATTCGATTAACTGCTGCTGCCACATCAACATTGCCTCGCTTTGTGTTGGTGTTGATCACGGCCATCTATGGATTACTGGGTATCTTTGGTCGTGACCCTTGGAAAAATGATGACGCTGCAGGTTTTGGAGCTATGTGGACTTTGGCCAATGGGTCATGGATAGATTGGCTACTACCTCACATTGATGGAAGATCTGAAATTTTGGCAGGTCCACTGCCTTACTGGTTAGGTGCCAGCTTGATTGGAGTCTTTGGTCCTTTGATGGGACCCACCAATGCTGCCGGTCTTTATTCAGCGGCTTGTTTTTTCTTGAGCTGCATCGCCATTTGGCATGCTTCTTACTTATTAGGTCGACGTCCTGAAGTTCAACCAAGCGCGTTTGCATTGGGCGGCCAACCAAAACCAAGAGACTACGGTAGAACGCTGGCTGATAGTGCCCTCATGATTTTCTTGGCCTGTATTGGTTTAGCACTTCGCGCTCATGAAACTACTCCCGCTCTTGCTCAATTACTAGGAGTATCAACTGTTCTCTACGGCATGGTCAGGGGTTTGGATAAACCTCTACAAGGTGGCTCATGGACAGGTCTTGGTTTAGCAGTGATTGCGCTTTCAGCATCCCTTTGGTTATTCGTATTAATTTTTATCGGCCTCATCATTTCTTTGATTATTTGCGAGGTCAAGCCACACCCTAAATGGTTAGCCAGTACATGGCTAGTTGCATTACTGGGCATCGGTGTTTGGCCATTTTTATGGTGGCTTTCTGATCTAAGCACAATTCAAATGCAAGCTGCTTGGCAAGCCTGGTGGAGCAATGATGCAATGCAGTTAGTTATTTCTGGCAAATCATCGGGATTTTTAGCCAGAAACCTACCACTTTATGCCTGGCCCGTCTGGCCTTTGGCTTTATGGAGTATTTGGTTTTGGCGCAAAGGTGCCAATAATCCATTGGGTGGTATTCGTAATCCTAATATGGCATTACCGCTGGGCATTGTGATCGCGGTATTGGTCTATCAAACTCACCTCCAATCCCTCAGCGAACAATCCTTGCTATTGATCATTCCGCCTTTGGTTATCTGGGCATGCTTCAGTCTACCCATCATCAAGCGCAGCGTTATCAGCTTCATTGATTGGTTTGCTTTGCTCACATTCACTTTAGTTGGAGCATTCATTTGGGTGATGTGGTTTGCGATGACGACCAACCTCCCTGCAGGGCTTGCAAGAAATATTGCTAAGAAAGTACCAGGCTTCGTTCCAGAATTCAGTTGGTTGGCATTGATCGCAGCCATCGTGGTGACAGCCTTGTGGGTAAGCGTTGTTAAGTGGCGAACGTCCAGAGCACCAAAAGTGATTTGGCGTGCAGTGGTGATCTCTGCAGCTGGCACAACTTTAACTTGGGTACTACTGATGACGCTTTGGTTACCCACCATCAATTATGCGAAAACATACCGTGATGTGGCTCAACGATTAGTTCAAGTGGTACCCCCTCAATCACTGTGCATTAACTCAACTCATCTCGGTGATGGACAGTTAGCTTCATTTATTTACTTCACAAAATTAAAGTTCAAAGATGATGTCAATTGTGATCTATGGATCAGCAATCAACCTGGCGAAGCCAGAAAGAGAGCAAAGCAGTTGAACAAGAATCTTGAACTCATATGGGAAGACCGTCGTGTCAGCGACCGCTCTGAACGATTAAGACTGTACAAAGTACTGAGTCATGCTCAGTAAACTCAAGCGAGACATCCCCCGCCTACTTTCTTTAGCTGGTCCATTGTTGGTTGGCCAGTTGGCTGTGATTGCCTTTGGCGTGATGGACACCGCGATGGTGGCAAGATACTCCACAGATGACCTGGCCGCACTTGCGATGGCTGGCTCTATTTTTATCAGTATTTATGTCGGATTGACTGGAGTTATTTCAGCGCTTGCCCCAATTGCCGGTCAATTATTTGGTGCTAAACGTTTTTCTGAGATTGGCGAAGAGGTTCGTCAAGGTTGGTGGTTATCACTTGGCCTCAGTATTTTTGGCATGCTGATTTTGATGAACCCAGGCGTTTTTTTATCGATTGCAAATGCCAGCCCTGAAGTAGAAGCAAAAGCGATTTTGTATTTACAAATTGTGGCCTGGGGCTTACCAGCCAGTTTAGCGATGAGAGTGTTGGTAGCGTTTCATAATGCTATCTCTAAACCAGCAGTGGTCACATGGCTACAAATTGGTGGTTTATTTATAAAAATTCCTCTGAATGCTTGGTTTATTTATGGTGGCTTAGGTATTGATGCCATGGGCGGGCCAGGTTGTGCTCTAGCCACCGTGATCATCAATTGGCTTTGGTTGTTAACAATGCTGGTCATTGTTTATCAGGGAAAGTTTTACCAAATATTCAATGTTTATGAAAAGTTCAGCAAACCAAATGCCCACAGAATTTCTACATTGCTCAAACTAGGTTTGCCAATCGGTTTGAGTTACTTGATTGAGGTCACTTCCTTCGCGTTCATGGCCTTGTTCATTGCCAAGCTAGGGACTGTGCCTTTGGCAGGCCATCAAATTGTGGCGAATTTAGGCACTGTTTTATACATGTTGCCTTTGTCATTATCAATTGCCACATCCACCTTGGTGGCTCAGTCACTGGGTGCAGACAAACCAACACTCGCCAAAGAAATTGGCTGGTCATCATTGATTTTCACAACAACTTTATGTGTTTTAGTGGGATTGTTGGTGTGGATTTTTAGATATCCTTTACTTGATTTGTATGCACCATCTGCTGATGTTCGATCTATGGCAATACCGCTGTTTTTATTCATTGCCTTCTATCAAATCTTTGATGCTTTACAAGTAACGTCTGCTTTTATTTTGAGAGGTTATCGTGTGGCTTTTTGGCCAATGTGGATTTACGCCATCTCCTTATGGGGCGTTGGACTTGGTGGTGGCTATTTATTAGGTTTTAATTTGAGCGGCAATGTGCCAGAGATATTGCAAGGTGCTCAAGGTTTTTGGTTTGCCAACAGTTTAAGTTTGGCAATTGCAGCAACCTTCTTGATCATCTTATTCAAGAGAACAGCCAAGAGATTTGAGAGAGAGCATCCTCCAGTCGAGGTCTAATGCTCTCTCTATTTTGCTTTTAAAGCATCAGAATATTTACTAATTATTTTGACTTAGACTCAACTGGCTTCTGAATAGAGTAACCCGGCACTTGATGACCTTTTGAGTACATGCACTGCTGGTAAGCAATGTCGTAACGTCGTTGCACTTCTCTGGCTGAATCATTACCACCAGTCGCACCCATGGCAGCACCACCTAATAAACCTACGGCAGCGCCAGTACCTACATTTCGTGAACTACCGCCATCAGCCATAGCACCCGCAACCGCACCAACTGCCGCGCCAATGATGGCTGTCTTAGCCGTATTTTTAGCGGCGATCTCATCAGCCGTTGTATTGAGTGAGTTTTGAGCATAAGTACGGCACTCTTGATCATCCTTTTGGAAAACTTCAAAAGGTTTGCCAGGTGCCGGCATGATGACCAAGCTTGGGCCCACTGGCGTTGATGCACAACCAGCCAATGTCGCAGCAACTAAGGCAATCAAGCTAATTTTTTTAAAATCACGATGCATATCAATCCTTTATCAAAGCAATGGCGCACAGATAGGCGCTAACAGTGTCATCATAAACGATACCCCTATTCCCTTAACGATTGACCAATGATTAAGATGACATCCGATGACAATATGTATGTCTTTGGCCTGCCTTACTTAATAAAAAGTATAGAATGTTTCATTCCAAAAAATGACGTCAAACATGCAGCAACAAGTCTTAAAGCTAAAAGTAATTTCTGTTGCCACATTCATGATGGCAACAGGTTTCACTGTGCCTGCTTTAGCTATCGATCTTCAACCTGGAGATGCTACCGCGCCTCCTCCTGGTTTGCGCAGTGTTCAAGTCTCCTATATGAATGTAGAACGAGTGGGTGCAAGTAATGCAAAATTAGATCAAACCCAAGTTCAATTTCGTTACACGCAAGCCTTTGAGCTGAATAACAAACCTGCTTTGTTTTATCTTCATACTGGCAGCGGTAAAAATCAGCCAGCAGGAGCTCTTGCCTCATATGCCGCTGATAACGGCATGATCGACACCACACTGGTTTTTGCCTACTGGCCATACGTTGATAGAGCCTCTAAAACCTATGTTGGAGTAGCAGGATATTTGATCACACCAACTGGTAGCTACTCAAGCGATCGAGCCATCAATATGGGTGAAAATCGCTACCGATGGGCTGGTCAAATCGCCTATCAAACCAGAATTGCGCCTGATTTAGACTGGATGAGTGCCTTTGATACTTTATGGTTTGGGAAAAATGATGCTAGTCGGTCTTTGGCAAATCAGTTAGGCACCTTAGAGCAAAAAGCTCTGTACAGTGCTCAAACAGGATTGCTCTATCACTTGAACCAGCGTTATAGCTTAGCTGCTTCTTATTTCTACTCTGAAGGCGGAGAGACTGTTTTTAGGGGTGCGGCTCAAAATAATTCAATCAAGTCACACCGCTACCAAATAAGCGCTATCAGAAACTCATCTATTGGCCGCTTTACTTTGCAGTATGGTCAAGACATCGACAATAACGCCACGCTTGAAGATAAGCAGCGCGTCTTTTTGAGGTACACCAAGTTTTTCTAAACTTGTGATACCTCAGATTCAATGGCTTCAATCTCAGAGGTCAATTCCAACCACTTTTCCTCAAGAGAGCCTAGATCATCGTTAATGACTTTGAGTTTCTTGCCTGTTTCAGCAATATCACTTGAAGAAATAGGTTCTAGAAGCTTTGCTTCTAATCCAGTTTTTTCTGATTGAAGCTGCGCCATTGATTTTTCAACTTGATCAATTTGTTTTTTTAAAGGCTTGGTACGAGCATTGATTTCTTGACGCTTCGCAGACTCTAATTTTCTTTGCTCACTGGTTTGGGCCACTGGCTTTTTATCTTGAACCACCGGACTACTGATAGTAGGCGTAGCAAGTTCAGAAACAACTTTAAGATCTTCTAATTTAGCCTCTTCTCTCAGCCTCTTGGATTCTTCGAGTAAGTAGCGTTGATAGTCATCTAAGTCACCATCAAATGGTTTGATTTCTCCGCGACCGACCAACCAGAATTCATCACAAACTGCTCTTAGCAATGCACGATCATGACTGACTAGCATCACAGTGCCTTCAAACTCATTCAGAGCCATTGATAGTGCCTCACGTGTTGCAAGATCTAAGTGATTGGTAGGCTCATCGAGTAAGAGTAAGTTAGGTCGCTGCCAAACAATCATGGCTAAAACCAAACGAGCCTTCTCGCCACCACTCATCGTGCCAACGGCTTGCTTGACCATGTCACCAGCAAAATTAAAGGTGCCTAAAAAGTTTCGCAGATCTTGCTCACGTCCTGACTCGGCCGCATTGGGACCCAAGTCTTTTGCCAAACGAATCATGTGCTCCAAGGGATTGTCATCAGACCTTAAAACATCCAGTTCTTGCTGAGCAAAGTAACCAATGTTCAAGCCCTTGCCCTCAGTGACGGTTCCTGAGAGTTGAGGCATGGTTCTAGCAATCGTTTTGACCAACGTCGATTTACCTTGACCGTTTGCTCCCAAGATACCAATCCTCTGACCTGCCAGCACTGATTTATTGACATCTTTGATGATCACTTTATTGGCACCATCGACTCGGTAACCAAAACTGGCTTCACTGATGGCCAACATCGGATTAGGTAAATTTTGCGGCTCCTTGAATTCAAAGGTGAATTCAGCATCTGCCAACACAGGAGCAATTTTCTCCATGCGCTCCAAGGCCTTGACTCTACTTTGAGCCTGCTTGGCTTTACTGGCTTTAGCCTTAAAGCGTGTGATGAACTTTTGTAAGTGGGCAATTTTTTCTTGTTGTTTTGCGAAGGATGCCTGTTGCAACTCTAATTGCTGAGCACGCATCAGTTCAAATGAACTGTAGTTACCACCATAGCGATTGAGCTTGGCATGCTCAATGTGTAAGGTAACGTTTGTAACAGCATCTAAGAATTCTCGATCATGAGAAATCACAATCATGGTTCCTGCATAGCGTTTTAACCATGCCTCCAACCAAACCAAAGCATCCAAATCCAAGTGATTGGTTGGCTCATCAAGTAACAATAGGTCTGATGGGCACATCAAAGCACGCGCCAATTGCAAGCGCATGCGCCAACCACCAGAAAAACTGTTCACTGGCTGATCAAGTTCGCTGACTTTAAAACCCAAACCCAAAATAAGCGCTTGCGCTCTGGAAGTTGCGTCATGCTCACCAGCGTCTGCCAGATCCACATGCGCATGAGCCATGGCCATGCCATCTTCTGCCGCCTCTGCAGCCTCAAGAGCTTGCCTTAATTCAATTAAGCGAGTGTCACCGGCAATCACAAACTCTGTGGCAGACTCTTCTGTTTCTGGCATGTTTTGAGCCACTTGGGCCATGCGCCATATTTTTGGAATCGAAAAGTCACCCCCATCTTCATGCAAGGTGCCATTCAACAATGCAAATAAAGTTGATTTACCTGCGCCATTGCGCCCTACCAAACCAACCTTCTCACCTGGATTGAGCGTGACGGTTGCTTTATCAAGCAATAATTTAGCGCCACGACGCAGGGAAACATTGTTTAAGGTGATCATTTTTTAGCAGTCATACCAGCAACTGCTGGATCGTTAATTGATAAGTTCATGGTTCACGAGAGATACTCAGTGAATATCCCATGAATTCTGTATTTTAACTGAGGACTTCAACTCAAAGCGAGGATGAATCGGTCATTCAAGCGGTCATGCCACTTCTCCAAGAAACGCTAATTTTTTGAAAGTTTTTAAAAGTTAATGTTCAGAAGAAATAAAAAAGCCCTTGTTTAAAAACAAGGGCTTTTGTTGGCGGAGCGGACGGGACTCGAACCCGCGACCCCCGGCGTGACAGGCCGGTATTCTAACCAACT
>CALKUJ010000107.1 GCA_937996825.1 uncultured Polynucleobacter sp.
GTGCTCTTCCGATCTTTTAAGTAATTTCAAATCTTCAGTAAAAGGCCACCGCGACCATGTCGCAGATTGTTCTTTACAGGCAATCACTCCTTGGTTTGTAAGGCAAACCAGCCCTTTTGCAAAATGAAGTTGCTCGTTGAGATCCAGCTCTAGAACAGCAATGACAGATTCATGGTCGTTCAGGGTCTGGGCTACAGACCGTCGCCAC
Organism: uncultured Polynucleobacter sp.; assembly: GCA_937996825.1. Classification (GTDB taxonomy): domain Bacteria; phylum Pseudomonadota; class Gammaproteobacteria; order Burkholderiales; family Burkholderiaceae; genus Polynucleobacter. Next base: position 209 of record CALKUJ010000107.1, read on the forward strand.
TCCAGAGGCAAGCGTTCTAAAGAGTCCGAATGGCTATGGATAGCTGTGGGGGTGGTGTTGGCAGTCGAGGTCAAGGATGGCTTTATATCTTTATTTGTCGGCAATTATCGCAAATTTGCCAATCAAAATATTTACCTTTTTATGTCAACCAAAGATTCACCAAAGCGTTAAACGACAACGTACAATTAGGTATTTTTGGCACTTTAGCCCCACATGACGAAAAAAACTATAGAAATCATAGATATAAAGGTTCTCAAAGGACCCAGCATGTGGACTTATCGCCCGGTTCTTGAAGCTTGGGTCGACATACATGATCTTGAAGATTACCCATCAAATACTCTGCCAGGCTTTACTGACAGATTGGTAGCTTGGCTTCCCAGCCTGATCGAACATCGATGCTCTTATGAAGAGCGTGGCGGCTTCATCAAAAGGCTTGAAGAAGGTACCTGGCCAGCCCACATTCTTGAACACATCACCCTAGAACTTCAAAATCTTGCAGGCATGCCTGGAGGATTTGGCAAAGCCAGAGATGGTAGAAGACGTGGCGAGTACAAAGTCATTGTTTCAGCATGGCATGAAAAAATCACTGAAAAAGCTCTTTACCATGCTCGAGATTTGGTCATGGCGGCGATCGAGGATCGCCCATTTGATGTACCTGCTGCCATCAAAGAAATTGAAGACATGGTGGACAGTCTTTATCTTGGCCCTAGTACCGCATGCATCGTGGATGCAGCCAGAGAAAAGAGAATTCCAGCTACTAGATTGTCTGAAGGTAATCTAGTGCAATTGGGCTACGGTAATAAACAACGCAGAATTTGGACTGCGGAAACAGATTTGACCAGCGCCATTGCTGAGGGGATTTCAAAAGACAAAGACTTAACGAAATCTCTCTTAGCTTCATGTGGCGTTCAAGTACCAGAAGGTCGAATGGTCGATAGCGCAAAGGATGCCTGGTCTGCCGCTCAAGATATTGAAGGTCCTGTTGTGGTAAAGCCCTATGACGGCAACCATGCCCGAGGTGTATTCACCAACCTCACCGGTAAAGAACAGATTTTCAAAGCCTATGAGGATGCCCTCAAAGAAGGCAGCGGTGTGATTGTTGAGCGTTACATTCCTGGTAATGAACATCGTCTGTTGGTGGTTGGCAAAAAAGTAGTGGCAGCCGCCAAGGGCGAATCAGCCTGGGCCAAGGGTGATGGCAAAAGAAGCATTCGTGAACTGATCGAGCAAGAGATCAACACTGATCCTCGCCGCGGTGACGCAGAGATACTACCTTTGAGCCCTGTTGTCTTTGATACAAAATTAGAACTAGAGCTTGCTCGTCAAAATTTCACTTTGGATTCAATACCTGAGTCTGGTCATGATGTTTTGGTTCAAGCTTCAGGCAATATGGCTTTTGAAGTGACTCACTTGGTTCATCCATCAGTCGCTGAACAAGCCGCTTTGGCTGCTCGAGTCATTGGCCTGGATATTGCTGGCGTTGATATCGTTGCTGAAGATATTTCTAAGCCTCTTGAAGATCAAGGTGGAGCCATTGTTGAAGTCAATGCAGGGCCTGGACTGATCATGCATCTCAAGCCAGCTGTTGGTGAACCTCAAGCTGTTGGCGCTGCCATCGTTGATCACCTCTTCCCTAATAATGCTGATGGGCGAATTCCTATTGTGGGCATCACTGGCTCTCGAGGTAAGACCATGGTTGCACAGTTGACCACCCATCTATTGCAACTCAGTGGCGTAAAAGTTGGTTTGGCCTGTAGTAATGGTGCGTTTTTTAATCAAAGACTTCAAACCCCTGGCAATTCAGCTAACTGGACCAGCGCTCACCGTATTTTGCTGAACCGTCAAGTTGAGGCAGCGGTCTTTGAAAACGACAGCCGCACCATTTTGAACGAAGGACTTGCCTACGACCGTTGCTTGGTTGGAGTAGTGACCAATCTGGATCCATCAGACACAGTTCCAGAGTGCGCCATCAACGATGCGGAAGATATTTATAAGGTTCTCAGAACTCAAGTGGATGTGGTTTTGCCCAATGGTTTCTCAATACTTAATGCTGATGATGAAGCAGTTACGAAAATGGCTGAACTATCAGATGGTGAAGTCATTTTCTTCAGTAAGTATGGTCCAAACGAGCACACCCAAAAGCATCTACAAAACGGTGGCCGTGCTTTGTTCACTGAAAATAATATGATCATTTTGGCAACTGGTACTGAGCGTCACCCTCTCATCAGTACTGCCAACATTCCTCTTTTACAAGCCAGCAGCAAAACAAATACCTTAGAAAGTATTCTGGCTGCTGTTGCTGCAGCATGGTCTTTGAATACACCTAAAGACATCATTGCTGCAGGCCTTCAAACTTATCAATAGTCAATCATGGAATTAATTCGCATACGTGCTCTCAGAGGTCCTAATTTTTGGGGCAAACACACCTCTTTGGAGGCATTGGTCAAATGCGAAGAAAATGAAAAAATCATCACCAATATTTCTGGTTTTGAGACTCGCTTGCGTGAACGCTTTCCTCAGCTCGGCCCATTGCGTCCTCACACACAAAATGAAACGGTCTCTTTGGCTCATGCCTTAGAAGTCTGCTCAAGAGATTTACAGGCTCAAGCAGGATGTCCAATCACTTTCAGTAGAACCATGGCAACACCAGATGATGGTGTTTATATTGTGGTGGTTGAATACACCGAAGAAAAAGTGGGTCGCCTAGCACTTGATTTAGCTATGCAGTTATGTCGTTCTGCACTCATTGATAACGGCTCACACCTTGATGAATACTTAAAGCAGTTAAGAGATTTAGACGAAGACATCCGCTTAGGACCAAGCACTGGATCAATCGTAGAAGCTGCTGTTGCTCGAGGCATTCCTTACCGTCGCTTGACCGAAGGTAGCATGGTTCAATTAGGCTGGGGCAGCAAACAACGCCGCATCCAAGCAGCAGAAACTAGCTCTACCAGTGCGATTGCCGAATCAATCGCTCAAGATAAACAATTGACCAAAGATTTACTCCATGCCGCTGGTGTGCCAGTGCCCATGGGCAAGATTGTGACCACTTCAGAAGAAGCATGGCAAGCCTATTTAGAAATCAAAGCGCCTGTAGCCGTTAAGCCACGTGATGGTAACCAGGGTAAAGGTGTTGCGGTCAATATCGATAACCGCGAACAAATCGACATTGCTTTCAAAGCAGCGTCGGCAATTTCGTCTGAAGTGATTGTTGAACGCTATATGCCAGGTCATGACCACCGCCTTCTAATCATCGGCGGTCAATTAGTCGCTGCTGCTCGCCGTGAGCCGCCATATGTCATTGGCAATAACAAGAATACCGTTCGCGAATTAGTCGAAGAAGTGAACAAGGACCCTCTTAGAGGTGATGGCCACGCTACTTCATTGAGCAAAATTCGAATTGATGAAATTGCCATTGCCACATTAAAGAACCAGCAACTCACCCCAGACTCTATTCCGCCAAAAGGCCTGAGAGTGACATTGCGTAACAATGCCAACTTAAGCACAGGTGGCACTGCTACTGATGTCACGGATGATGTACATCCAGACCTAGCTGCTTCAGCTATTGCAGCTGCACAAATGGTTGGCTTGGATATTTGCGGTGTTGATGTGGTTTGTGACAATGTTTATCGTCCATTAGAAGAACAAGGTGGCGGTATTGTTGAAGTGAATGCAGCTCCTGGTTTACGCATGCACTTACACCCTTCTTATGGCAAAGGTCGCCCAGTGGGTGAAGCCATTATTTCAACGATGTTCGGTAAAGATGATGACGGTCGCATTCCAGTTGTGGCAGTAACAGGTACCAATGGCAAAACCACCACCGTCAAGTTAATGAGTCATTTGTTTGAGCGTCAGGGATTACGTGTTGGCCACACTGGCACAGACGGCGTGTATGTGAATGGTAAAAGAATCGACACAGGCGACTGCAGTGGGCCCAAGAGTGCGCGCAATGTTTTGATGCACCCTGATGTCGATGCCGCCGTCTTAGAGACTGCACGAGGTGGCATATTGCGCGAGGGCCTTGGCTTTGATCGCTGCCACGTAGCAATCGTGACCAATTTAGGTCAAGGTGATCACCTGGGCATGAACTACATCAACACCACAGCAGAATTAGCCGCTGTTAAGCGTGTGATTGTTCAAAACGTTGCAAACAACGGCATGGCCGTGCTCAATGCAGCCGATCCAATGGTGGCCAAGATGGCAAAGTCTTGCCCTGGAGAAGTAACCTTCTTTGCCAGAGATATTCAGCACCCAGTGATGGCAAAGCATCGCGCTCAAGGTCTGCGAGTAGTTTTTGTTGAAAACAACAAAATCATTGCCAGCCAAGGCAAAAAAGAATTCCACATTGATTTGAACCAAGTGCCAATCACGGTCAACGGCAGCATCAGCTTTCAAGTTGAGAACGTATTGGCAGCCGTTGGTGCCGCATGGGCTTTGAATATTCCTTGGGAAACCATTGCTGAGGCACTAGCCACATTTGTGAGTGACTCTCAAACAGTGCCTGGGCGTTTTAATCTATTCAAACACCAGGGCGCTACTGTGATTGCTGATTACGGTCACAACCCAGACGCCATCAAAGCTCTGTCAGAAACCATCATCAACATGCCTGCCAAAAAGCGCATGGTAGTGATCAGTGGTGCGGGCGATCGTCGGGATGAAGATTTACGACGCCAAACAGAAATTCTTGGCCAGTACTTTGATCATGTGATTCTTTATGAAGATCAGTGCCAACGAGGTCGCCCTGATGGTGAAGTGATCGGCATCATGCGAGAAGGCTTGATGGCATCAAAGCAAGTCAAGAAAATTCAAGAATTCCATGGCGAGTTCCTCGCCATTGATCAGGCGTTATCTCAAATTGAATCAGGTGACGTGTGTCTTATTCTGGTTGACCAGGTTGAGGAATCTTTGGCTCACATCGCCAAAAATGTTCGCTGATCACCAATGCTTCGTTGACTGATTATTTTGCCGACTTCAACTGCTGCTTTTGCAGCAGTTTGAGAACTTCAGCAGCCGCCACAAATCCAAAAGTTGCTGTCACAGTAACAGCTGATCCATATCCTGCGCATGACAATCCACCACTGGCGACTCCTTGCCTTGGCTCATCAGAATAAATCGCTGTAATACCTAGCTTCTTTTTAGGATCACTGCTAAAGCCATATTCTTTGCGCAATGCATACCTGATCTTCGACAAGACTGGATCCTGAGTTGTTTTAGCCAAGTCAGCAGCTTTAATGCGACTTGGATCAAGCTTGCCCCCAGCCCCTCCACAAATAATTAAGGGGATAACTGCTGATTTTCTGTCGCTTTGCTGAGAACTTCTTGCTCTGGATATCTCATCTCTAGATTCGCAATATGCAGCCAAAGCAATCTTCATCTTCACGTCATCAGTGGCATCAAGCACCACAAAATATGGATTTTCAGCATTTTTGCGCAAATGCGCATCAAGGTTTTCTGGCGTCAAAAATTCATCAATGATATGGAGTTTGATCAGTGGATTGATCTGCCTGACTCGCTCGGCCAAAGCCTCTGATTTTGACTTACCAAAGTTATCCTCAATCGCATGCAATTGACGATTCACATTACTCAATGCAATGTGGTCAAAATCCACCAATGTCAATTCGCCAATGCCGCTCCTGGCCAGCGCCTCAACGGCCCAAGAGCCAACACCACCCAATCCAGCAACTAGCACGTGCGCCTTTTCAAAGGCCTGCAAACCATGCTCACCATATAAACGAGCAACTCCTGCGAAGCGCCTATTTTGATTTGTATCCATAAGCATGACTATATAAGAAAAAACCCGCCTCGAGAGGCGGGTTTTAGCGTGAGCCCCGAAGGGCATCACCAATGTTTCATCAATTAAGAATCAACTGATTACTTCAAGGTTGGGTAACGTACGTGGTCGATCAACTCTTGAACTTCTTTCTTTGGAGCTGGTGTTACCAAGCTAACCAAAATAATCAAAGCAAAGCCGACTGGAACACCGAAGATACCAGCTGAAATTGGTGCAATACCGTACCAAAGTTCAACTGGTGATGTCACGCCGAATACACCGCGCATCCATGGCTGTGTTGTAACCATATAGTAGATGGTAATACCTAAGCCACCAACCATACCGACACAAGCGCCCCACTTAGAAGCACGCTTCCAGAAAATACCCAACACCAAAGCTGGGAAGAAAGCAGCAGCAGCGAATGAGAACGCAGCACCAACCAAGAACAAGATGTCAGCTGGTTTCTGAGCAGCCACATAAGCAGCAGCTAGAGCAACCAATAACAACAATGCCTTAGAAATTGCCACACGACGACCTGTTGAAGCATTTGGATCGATCATCTTGTAGTACAAGTCATGAGACAAAGCGTTAGCAATCGTCAACAACAAGCCGTCAGCTGTAGACAACGCAGCAGCCAAACCACCCGCAGCAACCATACCTGAAATAACGTATGGCAAGCCACCGATTTCTGGAGTTGCTAACACGATGATGTCGCCACCGATTCTCATCTCACCCAATTGGAAGATACCGTCTTTGTTTACGTCAGCAACTGACAACAAAGTTGGATCTACCGCTGCCCAACTTGAAATCCATGCTGGTAGCTTATCGAATGGTGTACCAACGAGAACGTTGAACACTTCGTACTTAACAAGCACTGCTAATGCAGGAGCAGTGAAGTACAACAAGAAGATGAAGAACAATGACCATGACACAGATTCACGAGCTTCTTTCACAGATGGTGTTGTGTAGAAACGCATCAAAATGTGTGGCAATGCAGCTGTACCAACCATCAAACAGAAAATCAAGGCCAAGAAGTTGCGACGTGATGTGTCGTAAGCAGTCTTTGCTTTTTCATCGCCATTTGGATCGCCAGTGTACTGTGCTGCGTGACGAGGCATACCAGCCAAAGGCTTAGCTCTTGCTTCGTTTGCAGCTCTTGCTTTAGTCCATGCATCCTTAGCAGCAGCTTCGTCCTTAGGAACAGCAGCCAATGCTTTCTCAGCAGCAGCAACTTCAGCAGCAGGAGCGTTAGCAGCTTTTAGATCAGCCACTTTCTTCTCAGCAGCAGCTTTGTCAGCAGCTAGAGCCGCTGGGATATCTTTCAATTTTGCACTGAAAGAATCTGCACGCTCTTTGAAAACCGCAATAACTTCTAATTCTTTTGGATCTTTCATCAACTCTGCTTCACGAGCTGTCACTTTTTCAAGCTGGTAGCCGTAAACGATTTGTGGGATTGGGAAACCAGTTTGTTTCACTGACAACCAAACCACAGGAATCATGTAAGCGATGATCAAGATGATGTACTGAGCCACTTGAGTCCAAGTAACAGCTTTCATACCACCCAAGAATGAGCAAACCAAGATACCAGCCAAGCCCAAGAAGATGCCAAGCTCAAATGAAACACCTGTCAAACGTGTTGTGATCAAACCTACACCGTAGATCTGGGCAACAACGTAAACAAATGAACACAAGATCGCAGCAACAACACCTAAGAAGCGTGGTAAGTTACCTTCATAACGAGCACCTAAGAAGTCAGGAATAGTGAACTGACCAAACTTACGTAGATATGGTGCAAGGAATAAAGCAACTAAACAGTAACCGCCTGTCCAACCCATGATGAAGGCTAGACCGCTGTAACCTGTCAAGTAAAGAGTACCAGCCATACCGATAAAGGAAGCTGCGGACATCCAGTCAGCACCTGTCGCCATACCGTTATACATAGCAGGAACACGTCGACCAGCCACATAGTACTCAGCAGCATCGTTTGTACGACTCATAAAACCGATACCGGCATAGAGGAATACTGTTGCTGCTAAGAAGGCGTAACCAATGTAGTTACGAGTCAAGCCCATTTGCTCCGCGATTCCAAGAACCAAAACAAATAGGACAAAACCACCAACGTACCAGGAATAAACCTTGTTAAGTTGTTTTTTGAAAGCAGCGTTTGAACCGCCGCCACTGAATGCGCTACCGCTATCAGGAGACATTCCAGCCATGATTAGTCCTCCTCTTCTTCAGCACAACCGTGCTCTTTGTCTAGGTTGTTCATGTAATGAGCATAGTAGACAATAATTAAAACGTAAGCGATCAATGATCCTTGCGCACCCATCCAGAAGCTGAAAGGCCAGCCAAAGAATGTGAATGCTAGGTCACGAGCCATGTAAGCGACCACGTACGTGACAACAAACCAAAGACCCAACAAAATTGCCGTGATTCTTAGGTTTTTTGCCCAATACTGGCGATGCGATTCCGTTAATTGCATAACAGTTTCTCCTCGTTATTTCTTTAAAACCAGGTTTCCCCGGAACCTTTTGCGATTCACCGGAATTTCACTTCCAGCTTGCAACCGAACCGCTATTTGTCAAGAAGCTTTCACTTCAAGCCCAGTTTCCCGCTCTAATTGAGCGGCAAATTTAGGCTCAAACCCTTTGAGATGGCGAATAATCTTCACCGCCTCTTCAGGTTGCTGACGATCTACATGAACCCGCGCTAACTGGTACCAAGCGTAAGGGCTCATCGGTTGCAATTGGGTGTTGCGCTTAAGGGCCTTAATTGCCTCTTCAAAGCGCTGCTGTTGAATTAGGACCAAACCTAGGCCGTACCAGGCCATGTCCAACTTTTCATCTAATTCAATAGCACGACGGAAACTGAATTCAGCATCAGTGATCTGCTTCATTTCTTCTTGCAAGAAACCGAGGTTGTACCATGCGAATGCAGGAGCATCCGGTTTGGCAACTAATTTTCTGTACATATCAATGGAAGCCTGCTTATTACCGACCTCCGCATAGAGATGAGCCAAGCTACCTAATGCATAAGGATCATTTGGATAGTCGGTCAACATGTCTTCAAATGTTTCAATCGCCCATGGCTTTCTACCAAGCACAATAAACGTGATTGCTCGCCACTTATGCAACTGCCATTTGAAATCAATCTTTATCATCTGCAACCAACCATTCCAATAGAAACGCAGTGCTCAATTTTTGCCAAAGTCACTGCAATATATAAAACTGAAACCACACAAAAAGCCACAACAGGAATGTGTCGCTCTGCAACCATTTTTGGAGAAATCAACTTAGCAATTGCTGTCCAAGGTTTATTTAAGACAATAAACAACTGATAAAACATATTGGTTTCTCTTTTGTTTCCGACAATCGCATAAAGAATTGCTTGCCCAACCAGTGCCAAGCCACCGATATACAAAACCAGCTGAAACACATTCAAAAACTGAATCAAATTCTTACCTCAAGGTTCAAACCCCAAACTGGGGTACTTCATTCAACACACGCACTATGAATTTTTTTGAGTGATCCGAAAATAAGTACTTACCCTATTTATTTATCCATATAAATCAGATAATTAGAGCAATATTTCCCCTACAGAATATAAGGTATATATTCTCAATTTCGGGGGAGCCAACGAGACTCTCGTGCCAATTTTTCTATCGAATCAATCGTTGCAGCCAAGGGTCTGAGTCTTGGCCAGATTTGCAGAATCAATTCAGCGGTGGCGAAAGTATCTGCCGCAGCTTGATGACGCACTGCACATTCAATCCCTAGATGATTCATCCATTGATCGAGGGATCTGGCCTTGACCTCAGGATAGGATGCTGACACCAATGGTTCAACATCAATCCAGGTATTTTTAAGTTTATGGCCGAGTTGATATTGAAAGGCTCTTTGAATCATTGACTCATCAAAAGCAGCATGAAAAGCCAATAAAGGCGCGTTCCCAACCCAACGCTCAAAGTTTCGCAATACTTGTTGAGGATCTTCTCCCATCATTTGCGCCTGAGCACCAATGCCATGCAACAAGATATTGTCTTTATCTGAAGCCAAGTCTTGCTTCAATACAGCTTCAAAACTATCAAAAATATCAATCTTTAAGCTTTGATCATCATTCACATGGATGCACACAGCTGCAATGGCCAATAAACGATCTTGCCTTGGATCTAAGCCACTGGTTTCAACATCCAAGACCACCCAGCGATTTTGATTGGTGGCCTGAGTCTGTCCAAGTAAGCGTTTTAACCAAAACATCTTAACGACCGTAATCTAATTCAATGCGCTGCTGTAAATCTCTGGTAGCCCTCAGCGACTCTTTAAGAATTCTGCGGTCAATATTGTTCAAGCTACTCAATTCCAATGCGTTGAAATTTCCACCAATTGCATGCGAATCAATTTGCACAGAAAGGCGTAGCATTTGCAAAAACTCAAAAGCAGATACCCAAGCCAAATATTCACGCTCTGGAATATCAAGCGCAAGACCCACTGCAATTAATCGGTCTCTGGTATTGGTATCAGGAATGCCGTAAGCCAGTGAGTAGATGCGTGCAGCATCAACCAAGATGGCAGTGCCATGAAGTTTCAAATCAATACATTCCTTATCCTCGAGTTTGATGGTGTCAATCCCACCATGCCAACTGATAGGCACTTTTCTACTCAATGAGTTATCAGCCAGTAATTTGATGAAGCGTGGAATAGCTTTGGCTTTTTGAACCACTGTATTTTTCATTTCCACTAACAAATCAGGATTACCCGCCACCAAACGAAAATCAAAATAAATACTTGCATTCAAAAGATCTTCTGGTGTGCCTTGCTCTATCCAGTTCGAGAATCGCTCCAACCATTCAGACTCACTCAAACAAATCTTTGGATTACTGGCCATCACATTACCCTTGCACAATGGATAGCCACACGCATCCAGGGCTTGATTAACATCCAGCGCGAATTTCAAATACTTATCACGGATGACATCAGTGGCTTGCCCTGAAAACACCAAAGCATTGTCTTGATCAGTAGCAATGGTTTGCTCAGAGCGCCCCTCGGACCCCAAGGCAATCCAAGCAAACTCTTTTAAATCCAAACCATGCTTTTTGGCATTGAGCTCGACCAATCGTTCGCAAACCACATCATTCAAATAACTGATCAAGGTCGTCAACTGCCTTGCTTGAACACCTTGACCAATCAAATTTTTTGCAAATTTTCTGATGTCTTTGGCACAAACAATCATGTCCGATAAATCAGTTGCTGATCGAATGGACGTGCTGATATTTTTCAAAGATAAACGTTGCGTGGCAAATAGATCTCGCTCAGAGATGATGTTCACAATGTCCTTACCATCCACCACTGGTACATGTCGAATACCAAACTTAGACATCATCAAAGCAGCATCTTGTGCGGTATGCGTGATGGTCAAAGCTTTAACGCCTTTGGTCATCACATCTTTTATAGGAGCATCAAGACTGACTTGGGGAATGGTCACTCTGCCCAAAATATCGTAGCGCGTCAAAATCCCCAATAATCCATCCACTGGACTACTCACCAAAATCGAACCAACGCGACGCTCATGCATCTGAGACAAAGCATCTTTGATAGTGGTCTCCGGCGTCACAAATAATGGTTTTTTACGAGGCAACTGCCCAAGAGGTGTTTCTAATGATTGCTCTGAAAAAATTTGTGAGGCATAAGTTCTCTGCAAAACCTGGCGAGACTGCTCTAAAAATTTCAAGATGCGCAAACTGAGGTAATCAGCGAAGGGACTAGATAGATTTGCCAATTCCTTCATGGTCTCGACAGAAATTCTCAGACAAAAACAATCTCCTGAAGCTGCATAGGTGGCAGTCACAGATCTACCAGCAACAGCAGCACTCACAGGAAATAACTCACCGGTCTCTATCTCATGTGCGCCGCCTGCCTCATTTGCCATACCCCGTCTTGAGATAACACTGCCCTGACGAATGAAATACAGTTGTTTTACCTCTCCATGAGCAGGCTCAAGAATGATTTCTTCTGGGGCGAAATAATGTTCTTTGGCTGACTTGATGAAAAAATCAACGTGCTCAGGCTTCATCTCAGAAAAGGGAATTACCTGCATCATCTGTTGACGCAAATTCATCACCAAACTTCTTGATGGTGTCACTTCTTTGCTTAACTCTTTGGGTAATTCTTTTGGCGATTCAATCGACATCAATACATTCCTTTTTATTCCAAGCGAATCAAGCAAAGCCACCAAAGACTATATATACTTGTCTTTATGACAAAGCTAGCCGACCTCAGAAAATCCTACATGAAAGGCAGCCTCTCTGAAGAGGATGTTCAAGCCAACCCGATTGATCAATTCAAGATTTGGTTTGATCAAGCTCAGCATGCAGAATTACCTGAACCCAATGCTATGACAGTAGCATCGGTTGATGAAAATGGCAAACCCAGTGCGCGTGTGGTTTTAATTAAAGAAGTCACACACGAAGGCTTTGTTTTTTTCACTAATTACGAAAGTCGTAAAGGCCAAGCGTTACTGGCCAATCCTCATGCAGCCCTTTTATTCTTTTGGCCTGAGTTAGAGAGGCAGATTCGAATCGAGGGCAGCGTTGAAAAGATATCCGAGAAAGAAAGTGATGAGTACTTTCATTCAAGACCTCTGGACTCCAGAATTGGCGCTTGGGCTTCACCGCAAAGCAAAGTGATTTCTGGAAGAAGTGAATTAGTGACAAAAGCAGCTGAATATGCTCTTAAGTTTGCCCTCAACCCTCCTCGCCCACCACACTGGGGAGGCTTTAGGGTCAAGCCAGAGGCTGCCGAGTTCTGGCAGGGCAGACCCTCTCGCTTGCACGACAGGATTCATTACACACTCGAGCAAAACGTCTGGAAGATTCAGCGCTTAGCCCCTTAATCACTTCCTCTAATTTATATCAGCAAATTTTTGAATTGCGCTCTAAATTTGGCAACCTTAGGGCTGACCACAAAAGCACAGTAACCTTGATCAGGATGAAGATTGAAATAATTCTGGTGATATTCTTCAGCAGGGTAATAGGTCGGCAGGTCAGAAATTTCCGTGACAATCTTATTGCTGAAGATTCCAGATTCATCTAAATTTTTTACCAATTCTTTTGCGGTAGTTTTTTGACTCTCATCGTGAGTAAAAATAACTGAACGATATTGCGAGCCCAGATCATTACCCTGTCGGTTGAGCGTGGTTGGATCATGAATTGCAAAAAATACTTCTAGCAACTGCTTGAAACTGACCTCCGAAGAATCAAATTCCAAACGAACCACCTCAGCATGGTCAGTCCGTCCACTGCAGACTGCATCATAGTTAGCATCCGAAGCCTTACCGCCCGCGTAACCTGACTCGACACGACGCACACCCCTTACGTGCTGATAAACGGCTTCCAAACACCAAAAACATCCTCCACCCAGTGTTGCCTCTTGATTCATGACGATCTTCCTCTATATCAATAGTGTCATGTTAATACTCTGAGGTTGAACGTGCTTGGCATTGGGGTATTCACTTGCTTGATATTAGTCAAATCCCTGATTTTTTGTTTTATCAACTACTCATATACTTATAAAAAATAACTATTCTTAAAATCCCATGAACGCTCTCCAATTTCAACTCGAAGATTTACAGCAAGCCTTTGCTCACGATCCATCACCCAGTTTTGCTGAACGCAAAGAGCGAATTGAGCGCATAGTGGCAATGATCAATAAATATGAAGAGAACCTATGCAAAGTAGTTCATGCTGATTTTGGCAATCGCCATTCAGTAGAAACGCGCCTCACTGAACTAGCCATGGTGCGTCAAGCAGCGAAGTACGCAATCAAGCACCTCAAATCTTGGATGAAGATACGAGACATCAGCTTACCGATGCACTTAAAGCCATCCAAAGCATGGGTACAAGCGCAGCCCAAAGGAGTGATAGGCATCATCGCACCTTGGAATTACCCGATTCAACTTGCGCTGATTCCTGCCATTTCAGCAATCGCTGCTGGGAACAGGGTTTGGCTCAAGCTTTCAGAACGCTCTCCAAGAACTTCTGGCTATCTTGCCACCATCATCGGAGAATTCTTTCACCCCCTCGAGTTGTGCGTCACAACAGGCGGCGAAGATGTTGCTCGTGATTTTTCAGAACTGGCATTTGATCATTTGTTTTTCACAGGCTCTACTACCACCGGCAAAAAAGTGATGAGGGCTGCGGCTGAGAACCTCACGCCACTGACACTGGAGCTGGGCGGTAAATCACCAGTAGTCATTCATCATGATGCCAATTTGGCAGACGCTGCAACAAGAATCATTTATGGCAAATTAATCAATGGCGGACAAACCTGCGTAGCGCCAGATTACATCTTGATCAAACATGAATTAATTTCAGACCTAAAAGATGCTTTGATCAAAGCTGCTGAGACATTGTTTAAAGATCCTTCAGAGCTAACTCATCCAATCGACCAAGAACAGCTTGCTCGCTGGCAAGAGCTACTCTCTGAAGCAGCAAGTAAAGGTGCCCAAATCCACCCTCTTTTACCGGACACGGAAAGCCGTCCTTTCACGCCAGTTGTACTGACCCAAGTGGCACCTCATAGCTTGGTGATGCAAGAAGAAATCTTTGGCCCCATCTTGCCAATCATTGGAGTCTCCTCACAGGAGGATGCTATTGAATTCATCAATTCAAAAGAACGTCCTTTGAGTATCTATTGGTTTGGTAAAGATAAAAAGGTATTCAGAAACTTAATCTCAAAGACCCATTCCGGTAGCGTGACTGCCAATGACACACTCCTACAAGCCGGCATTGAGCAAATACCATTTGGCGGTATTGGCAGCAGCGGAATGGGTGCATATCATGGCCAAACAGGCTTTGATACTTTCAGCCATCTCAAACCAGCACTTCAGGTTCGGGGCTTACTGGGCATTCGTGCTTGGATGGGTAGCAAGTTAGCTCACCCACCGTATAACAAAACCACAGAAAGATTAGTGCGCTGGCTTAGCTAGATCTGTTAGCTAGAAGCGTAGATGTGAGCAGCCAACTCATAATGAGTTGAAGCCTCAAGAGGCTCTCCCAAAGCCTCGTGCAGCTTTGCCATATTCATGTGTGCGCTGGCCTTTATCAAAGGTTTTGTTTTTGGATCTTTGATCACACCTTGCAAGCTTGATTTAGCTTTACCCCACAACTTTTGAGCCAAACATACCTTGGCCAAGGCCAAAGAAAGAGTTGGCTCACCAGGGTACTTCATCATCCAAGCCTCAATCTTTTGCACCAAGGACAAAGTGGTGGATCCTGATGGCAAACAATCTGGATAAATAGCAATCAATGATTCATCCCATTGATCATCCAAGGATTCCTCAATGAAACCACGAGCAATCTCTTGCTGACCAACAGCTAACAAGCCTTTGGCCATCACCAAAGCAACCCTTGAGGCTTTTCGATCAGCTTTTGGCAAATTCTTCCAAATCGCTAACAGGGCTTGATGATCTGTGGACTTTTCTTGAACCAATTTGGCCACAGCCTCTTGCACTGTTTTTTGAGCCAACACCGGATGAATAGCTTCACGCTTACTCAAGCTATGACTCAATCTCAGAACCTCTTCCCAGCGCTTGAGTTGTTGATTGGCTTTAAGTGCGATACGTTGAACAAATAATTGTCTAGCGCCACCCTTTTGCAATTTTTCTATGGTTTCCAGTGCGCCCGCCGGATCATTTGAATCCATTTGCATATCAGCCATGGCGACCAATCGAGCCTGCTGTTTATTGGCTGACTGTATTTTTGATAACCATTGGTCTCTCAAATCATAGCGATTCAACCGATGAGCCGCTCTAGCTGCCAGCAAAGCGGCTGTTTCTGAGTCCACAGCCCCCAAAACAAGTGCATCGCCCCCTGTGGCGGCTGCACCGGCCAGTCCGGCCTCTGCAGCCGCAGCAGCGCCAGCCAAACCGGCTTCCAAATAAACACCCACCGGAGATTCCTGATGAGCCTGAAACTGTATTTCGCCCCTGGCGCCTGTTCTTTTGTGCCCCATGTGTTGCTCGAGATGAGCGGCGCCGAGTTTGAACCCCACATGGTCAAACTGCACAAGGGCGAGCAAAACAGCGACGAGTACAAAGCCATCAACCCGCGTGGCCAGGTGCCGGTGCTGGTGAACAAGGGCCAGGTCGTCACGCAAATCGTGGCCATCGTGCTGCATCTGGACCAGCTCTTTCCGCAAGCGGGCTTCCTGCCCACCGAGCCCATCGCCCGTGCACAGGCCATCTCCACCTTGGCCTGGATGAACAACACCGTGCACCCGACGTTCACGCACATCTTCATGCCGCAAAAGTTCTCGGACCTGCCCGAAGTGCAAGCGGCACTCAAGCCTTACAACACACAGCTGTTCCGTGGCATGTTGGGCGAGTTGCAAGCTTTGGTGAATGCAGCTGCCACCAAAGGCCAGGCCTGGT
>CALKUJ010000108.1 GCA_937996825.1 uncultured Polynucleobacter sp.
GATGCGCTTGATCTAGTGGTGCTCTGAACGACTTCTTGATTAACTGACTGAACATCTTGTGCTGTTGCTTTTTCTTCTTTGGCAACTTTTGTTTCTGGAACCTTGACCTGCTCAGTATCTTCAACTGCTAAATCAAAAGGTAAAGATTCTTGTTGTGCCAAATCACCATCTGGGTGAATCAAAAACTGAGATTCTTCGAGTTGCAATATCTTGCCAACTTTTTTTGCAACAGTGATCTTGTGAGATTCAGAGTAAAAACTACTGATACCGCCCTGCTCGAGCTCAGTGATATGTTTTTTCGATAAGCAAGCCTTGGTCGCTAGATCTTGAATATCAAGTCTAAGTTTTTCACGGGCGGCTTTAAGCACCTTCCCCTGAATTTCAGGCAGTATTTCTACTTTGTTTTTTGATCCTAATGACATGTTGTCTCCATGAGCTCTTTGGCTCCATCCCATAACTTTAACATCGTTAAATTACTTAAAACTATGAATTCATTAAGGGTCATCACTTATTTTTCACCAAATCAAACAAACGGACCAACTCTTGTAAAGAAGGTGCCCTCATTTTTTCCATGACCCTTGATTTATGGACCTTGATGGTGGCATCCGTGGTACCTAAACGGACAGCCACGTCCTTATTCATCAAACCTTCAACCAATAAGGCGCAAACCTCTTTTTCCCGAGGGGTTAAGGATTCGTAGCGTTGATTGATGGTCAATGACTGCGTCATGGATTGGAAGATTTCTTTGTCTTTTTCCATCGCAGCACTGATGCAACGCAATAGGTCATCCAAATTAAATGGCTTGAATAAGAAATCGACTGCACCTTGTTTCATGCTGGTCACAATCTCATGCGGCATGGATTCACCTGAGATGAAAATGATGGGAGTTGGTCGACCCATCTCTATCAACTTCTTTTGCAGCTCAACTCCGGACATCGTGGGCATGCGCATATCCAAAAGAATGGTTGCCGGAGAAACTGGAATTGAATTTTCCAAAAATGATTCTGGAGATTCGTGTGACTCAATAGAATAGCCACAACTCTTCAACATGCGAGTCAAGGAACTGCGCATTGAAGCATCGTCATCGATGATGTATATGTGACCTATTTCACTCAAAATGTCATATCTTTCAGATATTTAACATTGATCATATTAGATAGATTAATAGTATTCAGCTATTAGCTTTAAGGCTAACAAAAAAGGCTGCACCATGGTGCAGCCTTCAGACTTTCAACTCACATTCGTGATCAGTGCTCCGGAGTGACCTGTAAAGCAACCAAAAACCTTGAAACCATGTTGTAGGTAGCAATCACGCCGACCAACTCGACCAAATGTGAATTACCCAAAGAGCTCTGTAAACGCTTCATCAAGGCAGGATCGACTTCAATTGAACGTGTCATTTGAATGGTCAATTCGATGGCATCCTCTTCCAATGAACTGAATAAACCTGCTGGCATTGGAGCAGAACCGATTTGACGCATCGCCTTCACTTGCTCCTCAGTACCACCAGAACTCAAAAAGACTGGAGCATGATGAATGAACTCATATTCAGCTCGGTTCAAGATTGCCACACCGCACATGCCCAATTCACGAAGTTTTGGATCTAGACCAAGGTTGTTACGTACCTCACCTAAGAAAGCATTCCAACCCGTTGCAAACGGTGCACTGTGCAAAAGCATACGATCAAGATTGATGAATTGGCCGCCTCGTCTTTGACGAATAGCGGCCACCAAATCCGCTGGCTCTTGCAAGTCCAGCGGTTGATACGGTACAAGACGTTCAGTCATTGATTA
Organism: uncultured Polynucleobacter sp.; assembly: GCA_937996825.1. GTDB lineage: Bacteria > Pseudomonadota > Gammaproteobacteria > Burkholderiales > Burkholderiaceae > Polynucleobacter. The sequence continues at coordinate 1,794 of CALKUJ010000108.1, forward strand.
ATCGGTTGCTTTGATATTGTTGGCCTTGATGAAAGCGCCCCAAATATCAATTTGCTTGTTCACAAAATCTTGAGCAGGCTTAGGTCCAAGAGCAGCGATTTCAATACCCTGAGACTTGAGACGTTGTGCAACCTCTGGATTTTTCAAAGCCTTTGCAACTTCTTCGTGCATGCGGTTAACAATTGCAGCTGGAGTTTTTGCTGGAGCAATGATGGCCCACCATGCTGGTGCTTCAAAATTAGGGTAGCCACTTTCAGCAATTGTTGGAATGTTTGGCATTTCTGGTGAACGTTTGCTGGTTGTCACCGCCAAAGGAATCACACCACCTGCATCAACGTGTGGCTTGACCAAGAACAATGAACCAATTGCCAAAGGTACGTGACCTGCCAATGCATCTTGCATCAAAGGACCACCACCACGATAAGGAACATGTGTCCAATCAAACTTAGCGTCTTTTGCCAAAGATGCTAGAGCCAAGTGGCCCAAGCTACCTGTACCAATAGAACCATAGTTATTGCCTTTTTTAGCTTTTGCATCAGCCAATAATTGTTTAAAGCTGGTAATGCCTGATGCCTTGCTGGCTGTTAAAACCATTGGCGCTGTACCAATCATGGTCACAGTCGTCAAATCAGTTTTGGTGTTGTACGGTAATTTTGGAATCATGTTCTCGTTCACGCCGTGAGTGTCGAACACCACGCCAAACGTGTAACCATCAGGTTGAGCTCTTGCAACTGCAGCAGCACCAATCGAGCCTGATGCTCCACCAATGTTTTCAACGATCACGCTTTGCTTCAATTGATTTTGTAAAGCTGGCGCCAGAATTCTGGCGACTTGGTCAACAGATCCCCCTGGTGGGAATACAGCGATCATCTTGATCGTTTTTTGAGTTGGCCAATCATTGCTTTGTGCCTGAGCGACACCACTGATACATAAAACCGACATCAAGCCGGCTAAAAGCTTATTCATTTCGTCTCCTTTGTGTTTTGTCCGGCTTTTTTAGCTCTGTGACTTCGTAAATATCCCACACTCCTATAATGAATGCAATTAAAAAAACGGGACAAGTTATGCGCAAGAAAATTGTGGTTTTAGATGATTATGAAAATTCATATGAAAAACTGTCCGATTGGAGAGCCATCAAAGCTTTGGCCGATGTGCAGATCTTCAATCAACCCCTTTTAGGAGCTGCTCTACTCGAAAAGATTCAGGATGCTCATGCTTTGGTCTTGATGCGTGACCGAACACCTTTAAAAGCAGACTTGATTGCTCAATTAAAACACTTGGAATATGTGGTCTTTACCGGCACCAGAAACTTGGCCTTGGATTCTGACGCTTTAAAACAACGTGGCATTCCAGTCAGCAACACTGACTGGGGTCCATCCAAAGACAGTACAGCAGAATTAACGTGGGCATTGATTCTTGGATTGCATAAACGCTTGGTTGAACAAAACAAATTGATCATTGATAAGCAATGGCGCAATGAACATTCTTTATTACCCGTTTTAAAAGGTCAAACCTTAGGTTTGGTGGGCTTGGGTGAAATTGGTTCACGCGTGGCGAAAGTGGCTCTAGCCTTTGGCATGAAAGTTGTGACATGGAGTCCCAACATGACCGCAGAAAGAGCTGCTGCTGTGGGTGCAGAATCAGTCAGCCTGGATGTGCTGATGCAAACATCTGACATTGTCTCTTTACACATCGTGGCCAGCCCAACGACCAAAGGCATGATCAATCAAGAAAAATTAGCGCTGATGAAAAAAGATGCCTTGTTGATCAATACTTCACGATCAACGTTGATTGATACAAATGCTTTGGTTCAAGCACTCAAAACAAAGAGTATCGGTGGTGCCGCTCTAGACGTTTTTGATATCGAGCCACTTCCGGCCGATCATCCTTTACACACCACAACTAATACCTTGCTCACCCCACACCTTGGCTTTGTGGCACAACCTGTGTTCAAGTCATTTACAAACGGGGTTGTCGAGTGTCTGGAAGCTTGGTTAAATGGTCAAGCCATCATCCGTCCTTTGCCCTGATTGCGGCAACCCACGCGGTGCTCTGCAATCAGAGTGCCCCTACTGTGGATCGCAAGAAACACCACCACTGCCAAAAAAGTTGGCAGGAATCTTTACGCTGAATTTGGAAGAAAATTTGCCGAGAGTGGACGAAGCTTTGGCACTGTTTGATCGATCTTTAGATGAATTGGCTAAAACAGCAATCAGAGTGGTGAAAGTGATTCATGGCTACGGCTCAGGTGGACAAGGTGGCCGAATCAAAGAAGCCATTCGCCAAGAGTTGATGTATCAAAGACGTTCACACTTGATCAGTAGTTATTTCGCCGGTGAGGATTTAGGTCCTGGCAAAGAGTCTTATCAAGAACTTTGTCGGCAATACCCTGCTGTCAAAAATATTCTGACAAAAGATATTTATGGCAACCCAGGGATTACTTTGATTATTCTTAAAAGATGAGCCAGCCAATCACCAATTCTCAATGCCCACAATGCGGCAAGATTTTTGAATGTCTCTCCTCCACAAATGTGGAGGACTGTTGGTGCATGCAACTACCACCAGTGAGTTTCAATGATGGCGAAAAAAGCAGTTCTTGCTGGTGCCCAGACTGCCTTCAAAAGCAGTTGGAAAAGCAATCAAAACAGATTTAGAGCAGGAACCAAGCTCACTCAGAGCGTGAACACACCCACTCACGTCTTTGCCATTCACCTGGTTTTTCAGCAAAAACCATCCAAATGATCAAACCGCTCATCACAGACCAAATTGGGTTAGAAATCAAAGTTTTCATCAAAATACTCCTTTTAAAGCCAATAGATATAAGGCGCTGCATCAATACTGTATAAATATACAGTATTTTTAGAAGATGTCAAGAAAATACTTAAAATCCTTAAAAATGGCTTGCGGGAGCAGATAATTGATAATTAGACATCCCATACGCTTGGGTTCCTTTGGGGGAAAGCTCAGGGTCTTATTCCCCTTACCCAAGGAGAAAAGATAGTTTGCAATAAGGAAATCTTGTCATGTTCTTAACAACGCTTCGCGCTCCACTCTCACGAGTTTTATTCAGTGCCTGTTTGGTATTTTTTTCCAACCTATCTTTGGCGCAGGTCGAGATTCCAGATGCGAAAGTTTCTCAGGGTATTGAATACATCAGTGGTGGTATCGGCAGCGAAGAATCTGATGCGCTTTTGTCCTTGGGTAAAAAGTGGCCCTTGGTTTTGGAGTTTTCCCAGGATCATCCAGAAAGACCATTGTGGGTGGCTGATGTCAAGGTCAAAATCATGGATCAAAAAAAGAAGGTGGTTTTTGAAGCCTTGAGTGAGGGACCCATCATGTTGCTAAAAATCATTCCTGGCAAATACGATGCTGAATACACATTCGAAGGCAAAGTTTTGAAACGTCCTTTGGTGATTGAAGAGGCCAAGTTTCAAAAGCAATCGGTTGTTTGGCCACGCTAAAGCACAATAAGGCACCGTGCGCTCAGCATTTCTTGACAACATCAAAGGCATTGCTTGCCTCTTGATTGTTTTTCATCACTTGGCTTTTTATGGGCCGATGTCGGATGTCGCAAATCAAGTAATCCCCCAAACGATTGAATTTTTGATTAATCATGCCCGTCTGGCAGTTGCCGTATTTCTTTGTGTAGGTGGTTTTCTTACTGGCTTAAAGCTCAGTGAGCCTAACTTTTTCGTCAAGCACTCTGTCCAGCAAGTGATTTGGCACAAGTATCTTCGCCTGGTGATCCCATACCTCGGCGCCATTGCTTTGGCTATCGCAGCATCTTTTGTGGCCAGCCGCTTGATGCAACACCATTCAATTTCTGCGATGCCAGATGTGCCTCAATTACTGAGTCATTTATTCTTCTTACAAAACATCCTGGGCTACGAGTCTTTATCGGCTGGCCTTTGGTATGTCGCGATTGATTTTCAATTATTTGCTGTTTGTGCCTTGGTGGTTTTCTTGGTGGAAAAATTATCGCCGGCGAGCTGGAGCTATCGCAGCACACGCCTGATCAGCCTGATCATTTTCTGCGCCCTCACCATTGCCTCAGTGGTGTTCTTTAATCGTGATGATGTGTATGACGTTTGGTTCATTTTCTTTTTCGCAACCTATGGCTTGGGTTTTCTGGCAGCCCACTTAGCAAAAAGCCAATCACATCAGGTTTTGATTCTATCGGTGGTAGCCATCACCATTTTTTCTCTTTACTACCAAGATTTCAGAGAAAGATTGTTAATTGCATTACTGATGGCGTTTTTGTTATTCAGTAGCTATCAAAGCAGTTGGTCACAATCCAGATTTTGGAATAACCCGCTGAGAAAAATTGGAGAGATGTCTTATTCAATTTTCTTGGTGCACTTCCCTGTCTCTTTGGTGATCAGTGGCATTTGGGTGCACGTTTATCCAAGCGATCCCTGGATGAATGTTCTTGGCATGGGTTTATCAGCATCACTGAGTTTGTTGCTGGCCATTCCTTTCTACAAGTACGTAGAAAAGAATTAAATCTAATAACTCAAATCCAACAATCAAACCCAACCCTGCTTCCACTCCAATACATCAGAGAGCGATCTCCACTGAATTGTTTTTTGCCGCTTACTCATCACTGCCTCAATCACAACCTGCTCGATTGGACCGCCCTTAACTTCTGGCTCAATCACTTTGATCACCATGAAATGCTTTTCTTTATTCACAGGTGTCACAGCCGTCCATTTACTCAAGAGTAATTTTTTAGGATGAATGGGATTCTTGGTCATGGTCAGCCTTCAATAGAATCAAAGTGACATTCAATGACTCTTTAACTTTTGTTAAATTCAATAGATACTATGCAGATGAAACAATTATTGCAAGAAACCAAAACAATTGCTGTGGTGGGTTTATCCAATAAACCCGATCGTCCATCTTATGGTGTGACGAAGTACATGCAAGCACATGGCTATAAGATCATTCCAGTCAACCCCACTTGCTCTGAAATTTTGGGCGAGACGTGTTATCCGGATTTGAGCAGTATTCCAGTGCCTGTGGATATGGTGAATGTGTTTAGAAAATCTGAAGATTGCTTAGAAGTTGCTCATGAGGCAGTCAAAATCGGTGCAAAATCTCTTTGGCTGCAGATGGGTGTGATCAATCAAGAAGCTTTGGATTACGCCACTGAACATGGTTTGACTGGCATCATGAACAAATGCCTGATGGTGGAACATCGTCATTTAGGCCTTTGAGGCCATTTTCTTGGTAAGTCGAGCGAAGCAGAAATCCTGATTCTGGATTAAGCTAGATGCATGAAAAATACCCATGACATCTTGGCCAGCGAGATCACCCCTAAAAACATCTTTGAAAAAAGACGCCAATTAATCAAACTTGCAGCGATGGGTGCGTTTGGTTTATCCCAAGCAGAAGTTTTCAGTAGAAACGCTTTTGCACAAAGCGGTCAAAAACTGCCTGCCAAAGTGAATCCTCAATATTTCGTGGCAGATAAGCTCACAAGCTACAAAGATGTCACAACCTACAATAATTTTTTTGAGTTCGGCACAGACAAAGCCGATCCAGCGCGCAATGCGCACACCTTAAAAACAAGACCATGGACTGTGAGTGTCGAAGGCCTGGTCAATAAACCGAAAGTTTGGGACATTGATGCTCTGCTCAAATTGGCTCCAATGGAAGAACGCGTCTATCGCATGCGTTGCGTTGAAGGATGGTCCATGGTCATCCCTTGGATTGGTTATTCCCTATCCCATTTGATCAAAGCCAGTGAACCACAAGGCTCGGCAAAATACATTGAATTCATTTCTTTGGCAGACCCCAAACAAATGCCTGGTCTCAGTAGCCGTGTATTGAAGTGGCCCTACACCGAGGGCTTGCGTTTAGATGAGGCCATGAATCCTTTGACCCTTCTGACATTTGGTCTTTATGGAGAAGTTCTACCCAATCAGAATGGTGCACCCATCCGCATCACAGTGCCTTGGAAGTATGGCTTTAAGAGTGCTAAGTCAATTGTGAAGATTCGAATCACTGATCAAGAGCCCGCAACGAGCTGGAAAGTTTCCGCACCATCCGAGTATGGTTTCTATTCAAATGTGAACCCAGAGGTCAATCATCCGCGCTGGAGCCAAGCAACAGAGAGAAGAATCGGTGCTGAAGGTGGGATATTTGCGCCCAAGATCAAAACTTTGCCTTTCAATGGCTACGCTGAACAAGTAGCGCATCTTTATAAAGGCATGGATCTACGGAAGTTTTATTAAGTGATGAAAGCATTATTGATCGGCATTGGTTTACTGCCATTGGTCCGATTGATAGTACTGGGCTATCAAGATAATTTGACAGCCAATCCAATTGAGTTCATCACCAGGTCAACCGGCACTTGGGCTTTGGTGTTCTTATGTTTGACCTTGGCCATCACACCCCTTCGCAGAATCACTGGCATCCATCAATTAATCACATACCGAAGAACCTTGGGTTTGTTTGTGTTCTTTTATGCCTGTCTGCATTTTTCAATTTGGTTTTGGTTAGACCACGGTTTGATTTTTTCTGAAATGATCATCGATGTGATCAAGCGCCCTTTCATCACCGTCGGTTTCATCTCTTTTGTTTTACTGATTCCACTGGCGCTGACATCCAACCAGTGGGCGGTTAAAAAACTGAAACGTCACTGGGCGAAGTTACATCAATTAATTTATTTGATAGCACCTTTGGTAATCCTTCATTATTTTTGGCATAAGTCGGGTAAGAATGATTACTTCACCGTGGGTATTTATGGCGCAATTATTTTGATACTTCTCGCATTTAGATTAAGACTGAGGTTAAAACAATGAATCTGATCAAACAACAATATTTAAAGGCATCTTTATACAGCGGACTGTTGGCTTTACTCATGACCTCTGTGATGAGTTCCGCTAATGCTCAAACAAAACCAAGCGCCTTAGAAAAAACTACTCGGATTGGTCAACTTGAATGGGACTTGCATGAAGTAACGATTGGCACCGTCAAGTTGTATGCGCAACAAACCAAGTTTGTTAGCTCTGGCGAAAAAGAAGGCGGTAGCTTTATTTACGAATATGGCTGGACACGCAAAAAAGGATGGACTTGGTTACAACCCTTTGGTGTGCCGGCAAAAGATCAAGAACCAGCAGTCCATTTGAATTTCGATGAAGCACAAGCCATCTGTCAATTTTTTGGTAAACGATTGCCCAAGGATCAAGAATGGACATCAGCAGCATTTTTAGAACAGCGGGCCGCTCCTCCACAGCCATTCATCAAAGGTAAGCGCTACACCTACGCCAATGGCGACACCCCACGGAACTCGCACTGCTTGAATGGCTGTGCAGGTCTAAAAGGACTGGCCCCTGCCAATGTTCTTAATCGCGGTACAGGTCATGTGGCCGTGATGACCACTCAGCCAGGTGTGAATGGATTATTCGATATGGGTGGCAATGTCTGGGAATGGGTAGACGATGGTCCTGGCAATGAAAGAGTCACCCGTGGCGCTTCTTGGTGGTACGGTCCAGAGAATCAAATTGAATCTGCACTGGCTACAAAACCAAGAGATACCAAAGTTGCTTATGTTGGCTTTAGGTGTGTCAGAGATCTGAAGTGAAATTCCATCAACTGATTTAAGTGGTTCGGGTAATCAGAAATGGCGTGATCACCACCCTCTAGAATCAGTTGGTGTGCATCAGGGTATTTAGCAACCATCTCACGCCAATCTAACACCTCATCCCCTTTTGCTGCGAGCAAAAAGTAACGATCTGCTTGGGTGATTTTTTCCACATAGATTTCTTGCAGCTCATCAATGTATTCTGGCAAGAAATGAAACACCTCATCTTGGTGCCATGATTTCTGTTCGCCAATGTATTTCTCTAAATCTCTTGCCGGCTCAATCGCCGGATTGAGCAAACTGACTTTACTCTCAAAGAGTTCTCCTAAGTAAGTGGCGTAATAGCCACCCAAAGACGAACCCATGAAAGACAAAGTACTGAATGTTTGTCTTTCAATATGCTCTTTGACCATCTGAATTGCCTGACGAGGTGAAGGAGGTAATTGCGGACAGTACCAAGCGATTGATTCACCCGCTTGAATGCGCTCTTCAATAGCAGCTTTGGTCAGCTGAGCTTTGGTCGAGAGCGGAGAAGATTTAAAGCCGTGAAGATAAACAAATAAATGCATGGGAAAGATTTTAATTTTGAATCATGCTTGATGAATGAGACTAATATAGTCGAATATTACTCAAGAAATCAGGTTTCTAAATGCCCACAATATTTGAAAAGCTTTTATCCGGTGAACTCCCCTGCGCCAAAGTGTACGAAGATGACCTCGTGTTTGCTTTCATGGACGCTGGGCAAGTCAATGATGGCCATGTGATCGTGGCATCTAAAAAACCTTATGAAACCATTTTAGATATCGATGAAGAAACTACCCAGCGACTCTTTTTGGTGGCCAAGCGCATTGCGCACGTTGTTAAGGATGTCTTCAAAGCTGAAGGCATTACCCTCTTACAAGCCAACAAAGATGCTGGTTGGCAATCAGTACCGCACATCCATGTGCATGTTTTACCGCGCTACAAAAATGATGGGGTTGAACTGGTTTGGCCAAGAAAAGAGCCAGGCATTGAACGTCTGAAAGAATTAGCCAAATTGATTCAAGTGCCTAGTCTTTGAAAGATTCATCCATGAACTGTCCGTGCGGCAAAGGTCGCTATGAAACATGCTGTGGAAGATTCCATGAGGGCAAAGAATTAGCTGGCAATGCCGAAGATTTGATGCGCTCACGTTACAGTGCCTTTGTTTTAAAAAATGAAGCTTATTTATTGAGTACTTGGCATCCCTCCACCCGACCTCAAGAACCATTGTTCAATGAAGATCCAAGCCAATGGATGGGTCTGACTGTGAAGCAGTTCAGTGAGGCCAACGATCGCTTAACTGCCACAGTAGAATTTGTGGCAATCTACAAAATCAATGGCAAAGCCCATCGCCTTCACGAGATCAGTTCCTTTGTCTGCGAGGGTCAACAATGGTTATATGTTGATGGACAGTTTCCCAAGATAAAATAAGCCCATGAACGACGATATTCTTCTCAAAATGCGCGCAGTCTTCCAAGATTGCCAAAAACAAGCGGTGATATTGGTGCAACAGCACCCCAGCATCCACAAAGGCTTTGTGGCTGACATGCAGTTTGCCAGTACTTTTGGAACTTTTTTAGGCGAAATCAAAATCAAGCATGGCATTGATATTGAAAAAGATTCAATTGCTCAACGCTTGATCAGTGCTCTCGAAAAAACAGACTCTCACACCATCGGCTTGATTCGAGAAGAAATCTACGATGCTTTGGATAAGATGCAAGCAGAACAATACGCCAGCTATATTTTTATCAGCTGCTTCCCTAGCATTTATAAAGCACTCTCAGAAAAGTAAAGCTCTGCAAGATCAATCGATCAGATTACTTCTTGGATGATGTCCAATACTTTTGCATCTCTAGAAACAGAAATGATGCCGACCAAGTGATCAGCAAAAGTCCTAATAAGGCTTCCACGCCAGTCAGATACCTGAGATAGCCATTGGCCACCACGTCACCATAACCAACCGTGGTGTAAGTGATAAAGGATAGGTAGACATAATCCAATAAAGGACCATGGCCACTGCTCACTCCAGTCAAGCCGCCCATGCCATCAAAATGTAAAGTCAGCAAATAGCCAAAAGCAAATATCCAAATTTCTACAATATGCGCCATAAAAATCACACCAGCACCGACCAACACTTTGAAACGTGCAGGTAAATGTGAGACTTTAGGCAAACGCTTGTCTAACTGAAACAAGACTTCGTAATGGAACAAGATCACCAAAAGTGCCAAGAGCGTATTGAAGATAAAGGCAAGGATCAGCGTCATAAAAGAATTTATTTTGAATAATGAATCAGCCCATATTACTGATTTATCGCGCTTAACACCACCCGAATGGTCAAGCTTCAGATAAAAAACTCCAGAATGGTTACACTAGGTCCATTGATTAACTTAAAAAGATTGGCGCATGCTCTCTCAGTCAGACAAATTCAATGCCCTGGTGATTGGCTCTTCCGGATCGATTGGTCAGGCCTTCATTGAGCATTTGAATCAATTGCCCAATTGTGCAAAAGTGATTGGCTTGAGCAGACAAACAACCCCATCGCTTGATTATGCGAATCCCAGCAGTATTCAAGCGGCAGCTGATGCCCTGACTCAAGAAGGCCCTTTTCATTTGATCATTGTTGCCACCGGCATTCTTCATACGGATGCTTGGTTGCCAGAGAAGAAGTTAGCAGACTTGAACGAAGATCAGTTCATGCAAACCATGCAATTAAATGCTTTGGGGCCTGGCATGTGTTTGCAATCATTTGCCCCACTCTTAGATCCTGAATTCGGTGTCATGGCTTGCCTATCTGCCAAAGTTGGCAGCATTGAAGACAATCGCTTGGGCGGTTGGTACAGCTATCGTGCTTCTAAAGCTGCTTTGAATATGCTGATCAAAACTGCCTCCATTGAGCAAAAGCGCACGAGACCCAATCATTGTTTGCTGGCTTTGCATCCAGGCACAGTCGCTTCTGCCCTATCAAGACCCTTCAAGGGTGATCAGATTGGTAGGACGCCACAGGACGCCACCTCTGATATGTTGCAGGTGCTCTTGAGTGTCACGTCCAGTGATACAGGTAAGTTTTTGACTTACCAAGGTGAAGAGCTTCCTTGGTAAGTTATTCATTGATTGAACTTATTTGATATTTTCAAATATTTGGTTCATCACCTTAGCTAAAGCCACATCTTTGTGAGTGATGCCACCAGAATCATGAGTATTCAAAGTGACATTCACAGTGCTATAAACGTTTGACCAATCTGGGTGGTGATTCATCTCTTCGATTGGCTCAAAACAATTCTTCATGAATGCAAAAGCCTGTTCAAAATCTTTGAACATGAATTTCTTTTGCAGCGAGAGTTGGTCAGTACTGATTGACCAACCATTCAGCTCATGCATCGGAATATCTTTGATGGCCAGCAATGCTGGCTTGGCGTTAGTTGCTTGAGTAGACATGGCGCGCTTTTAAATGTGATGAGATATAAAACAAGGCTGGGGTGATGATCAACCAGATCACCGACAAACAAATCATTGCGGTAACTAAATCAGAAAATATACCTGCCCCCATTCTGACGCCAGCCCAATAAGCGAATGGTCCACTGATTGCACCCAACACTCCTGCGAGCAAATAGCGACCGCTCAGCCAACTCATGGAGGATTGAAGCGTCAATGCCAGAGCAATCCAAATAGGCGTCATCCAAAAAGGTGCCATGGACGTCCAATAAGCTGTTGTAAAAGTAATTAAATTCTGGGAGATCAGCAAACTATCAAGAGCAAGTCCAATGATCACAGCAATCGCGCTGATCACATAATCATGGCTACGGTGCTCTGAGGTAAGGATTGCCCAAGCAATGATGCCTGCAGAAATCAGGATGGCCAATAATTCAAACTGATGGGCGGCACCAAAAATACACAAGAACCAAACAGCTTGAAATTGAATGAAGTTGATCAGCTTTTTCATGAGTCTTAGCGTTTATAAAAAGCCAATGTCACTTCACCTAAATAAATACCAAATTTACTCATTTTTGCTTTGTTCAACATGACCTTGTCATCCATCTGATACATCCAGTCATTGAATTGAACGTTATAGACTTTGCCATCCACTGGCAGTGCCAAGGTGTATGACCAATTCAAGGCATTACCTGCAACCTCGCCCAATGCCTCACCCACCACATCAGAAGCAGTTCCTTTGTAGCGATTCGGTGCTATTTCTGTGAGGGTCCACACACGACGCTGCGTGGTGCCATCTGAATATGTGAAGGCCTCATCCAATACACCAACCTTTTGGCCATTTTGTACCGTCCATTTTGCGTCAATCACGACTTTGAAGCGTTTGACGACCTTATCACTTCTGTCAGTGAAGATACCGTGGGCATCAATGGTTCCATTGAAATAGCTCGACAAGTCCAAGGCTGGCTTTTCTTGGGCATAGTCACTGACCTTCACGCTCGAACATCCAAATAAGGCAATACCCATCAAACAAACTCCTAAACGTTGCAAAAATTTAATCATGACAATAGGCCTCTAAATTAACCCTCGGACAATATTGACCCAATAAGACTTTTCTTAATTGGGGTGCGCTGGTTTTGGGGTGCAACCAGATACCAAAAAATGCTTTAGCAAAAGACTCTCCTGGAATCTCACTGATGTATTGCCCGTTATAAAAAAACTGTGTGCTTCCTTGGGGCTTTTTGATGGCAGTGATCGAGTCTCCCACTTGGACAGTTTTAAAAGCTCTCGCAAGAGGATCTGCCCACTCCGCCCTTTGGGTATCACTGATACCCAATTTTTTTAACTCTTCCAAAGTTTGCTTGGCAAGATCTTTGGCTTCAAATTGGCGCAGGTACTGAATATCCAAGGCAATACCACCCTTAGGCTCTTTACTCGTGTAAAGCTTGGCATCGTAAAGAGTAAAACCCCAGTAGGTCATTCTTCCCTGACCCAATGGCTCTACCTGACTGATATTTTTAGCCACCAAGGATTGATTGTGATTATTTGATGCAAGCGTCACACCTGAAAAGAGCAATGCCAAACCCAAGAATATTGCTTTTCCTGGGATAGCTTTCTGGCGGCATTTACTCAAATAATGTCTCATCTCCCTAGCTTACTCTTTAATCAGAATTTTTTCTTATGACACCATACCGCCCAAGGACTGTGGGGATATTGAAAATGCCAAGGAAAACACCTGAGTGAAAGGGTTTTGCCAAAAAAATGACCCTTTTAGGCAAATAACTAAGTTATTGAACTAAAGTAAAATAATTCATCAAACATTGGATGGTGGTCTATGAAGAAAACAAGCCCTAGCGAAGAACTTCGCGAAACTGGACTGAAGGTCACGGCACCAAGATTAAAGATCTTGGAGTTTTTCAATAAAAATCCTAATCGCCACTTCAGTGCTGATGATATTTACCAAGAAGTCATCAAAGAAAAATTAGATATTGGTATTGCCACCATTTACCGAGTATTGATGCAGTTCGAAGGCGCTGGCATCCTAAGAAAAAATAACTTTGAATCTGCCAAAGGCGAAGGCAAAGCCATTTTTGAATTAAACGAAGGCACCCATCACGACCACATTGTTTGCGTCAAATGCGGCAAGATTGAAGAGTTCTTTGATGCCACCATCGAAAAACGTCAAAAAGAGATTGCTGAAAAGCTGGGCTTTACTTTGGTTGACCATTCTTTATCTTTGTATGGTTCTTGCAAGGCCTGTAAGAAGAAATAAACAGCTCTCTGCCAAGATTAACCATTGAGCCTTGAGCGCTCTTTTCTCAAAATAAACTGCACCGGCAAGAGATAGCAAGCATTGATATCTCTATCATGAGTTTTTGCAGGAATAAATTTCCATTTTTTGACTGTTTCAATCGCAATATCATCCAAGCGCTGATAGCCAGATGTTTTTTCTAGTTTGAGGTTTTCAACCAAGCCCGACAAACTAACGCAGACATTGAGAACAACTTTACCCTCTTCATTCAATCTTCTACTCATCATGGGATAAGGTGGCTTAGGATTGTCCAAGCCCTTAGCATACGGATTGGGCATCGTGACTGGACTTGCGCCAGCCTTCTCCACCTGTTCCTGTCTTTCATCTTCTTGAGAGTTGGAACTTTTTTCTAAATCACTGCTTGGATGATTTTTAGAGACTGAAGTTTTTAACTTCGGGATACTTGTATTTTTTGATATTTCTGTTGATGGCTGATCAATCAGCGAGGCCATCATCGTGATTTGTGCACCACGCTCACTGCGTGCATTAAAAGAAAATAATCCCAATAAGATCACCGCGACATGAGCTGCAGTGACCAGCAAAACAATGAGTGGATAGGATTGATTGGTTTTATTGAAAATCACAGGCGTGGTATTCATCAGGCGTGGCATGACTGCCGTGAATTGATGGAATCAAGATGTCTTTTCTTCCTGGACGAGAAATGCGCTCAAGCTTCATCCCATATAAAAGTTCTAATTCGGTGCTTGGTGGGGGCTGAGATGGAATGTCGGCCAAGATCTCGCCATCCTTGATCAAGATCAGACGTTCAAAATACTCTATGGCTTGTTGAATGTCATGCAGGACAGCCACCAGGGCATGAGCTCGATCTTGGCAAAAATTAAGAATCGATGACAGCAACTCAATCTGTAAACCAGGGTCCAAAGCACTCAAGGGTTCATCCATCAGTAAGATGCCATTTTTCTGATCCCATAATTGAGCGAATATTCTGGCCAAATGAACCCTGGCCTTCTCTCCTCCGGAGAGAGTTTGATAAGAACGATCCAGAAGATGTTCAGCGGACGCAGCCCTTGCTGAGTCTTTGATGATTTGAATGAGATCTGAATCATGCTCTCGCGCGACCCTTCCCAAACTGATGATGAGCTCACAACTCAGATTAAATGCAGTGTCATGTTGCTGAGGTAAAAACG
>CALKUJ010000109.1 GCA_937996825.1 uncultured Polynucleobacter sp.
TGGTCAGCTTCTTAAAGCCTAATAATTGCTTGCCCCCTGCTTTGCTCAAGTTAAATCCATCAAGCACCATTCTCAAGCGCAGAGGCGAAAGACTCAGATCTTGATATGAAATTTCGTAACCTAACTGCACCCCATACTGGGCAACAGTTTTTTTAATAAATCCTGGCACTAGCGCTTGAGTCGCAATCCAAAAGACACTGAGCACCCCTAATAAGAAAATAATTAGGCGGACAACCCAATTTTTGATCTTAGGATTTTTAAAAAAAGGCATGTTTGGTTACAAAGTAATTGGCAATACTATTTTATATACCCGATGCTATAGCGCGGTCGGAAAACCTACTTTTTGAGCCCACTTGTTATCGAAAACATGAATGATCGGCTTTTCATAAACACCTGCTTTTGTAAACGGCTCATCTTGTAACCAAACCTCCAAATCTGCTCTACTTGGAAAATCCATTACCAAAAGACTGCCAACAGTTTTCTGTCCATCTTCTGAAGTTAGAGGCCCAGCAAATGCCATACGATCAGATAATTTCGCTAAATATGCACGATGCTCTGGACGTACCTGTACACGCAGATCTGCAGTTCCTGGGCGATCCATCAATAACATTGTAAAAATCATATTTTCTCCATTACTTAGTTCTATTTTTTAATGCCTAACTAACTAGATACTACGGGAAGTTGCAAAAGAAAAACCACCCGAAGGTGGTTTAGGCATTACTTGGCGGAAGGGGCGGGATTCGAACCCGCGGTAGGCTATTAACCTACGCACGCTTTCCAGGCGTGTGACTTAAACCACTCATCCATCTCTCCGTGCAAGAGCGTCATTATACGCCCCTGTATTTTTTTATGGATGGCTTACTCTGCCTCTGCCATGCCACCTACAACGTGGCTAAAGCCACCATCCACGTAGGTGATTTCACCAGTGATACCACCAGCTAGATCTGACATCAAGAACGCAGCTGCGTTACCAACGTCTTCGATTGTTACGTTGCGACGTAGGGGTGCATTGGCTTCTACGAAATCCAAAATCTTGCCAAAACCTTTGATGCCTGAAGCTGCCAAAGTTTTGATCGGACCTGCAGAGATGCCATTACAACGAACACCCTTAGGACCTACTGAGTTAGCCAAGTAACGCACACTGGCTTCAAGTGATGCTTTTGCTAAACCCATGGTGTTGTAGTTAGGCACTACCATCTGTGAGCCTAGATAAGTCAGGGTCAATAAAGCTGATTTGTCATTCAACATCGGTAGGGCAGCTTTTGCCATTGCTGGGAAGCTGTAGGCTGAGATGTCATGAGCAATCTTGAAAGACTCTCTTGAAAGGCCGTCCAAGAAATCGCCGGCGATGGCTTCGCGTGGTGCAAAACCAATTGAGTGAATCAAGCCATCAAATTTTGGCCAGGTAGCCGATAAATCCGCAAAAAGCTTGTCGATTTGCTCATCGCTGCCAACATCGCAGTCAAAAATCAGGGTGCTATTGAATTCGGCGGCAAATTCAGTGATACGGTCCTTGAAACGATCCCCTACGTAAGTAAAGGCCAATTCTGCACCTTCACGGTGGCAAGCCTTGGCAATGCCATAAGCGATTGAACGGTTAGAAAGTAGACCTGTTAGGACAATTTTTTTACCGGCTAAGAAACCCATTTTTGCTTCCTTTTTTCTTTTTGCTGAATTTGTGAATGTCTAATTACAATTGTCACACATGCAGATGATTAGACCCTTACTTTTACCCCTCATTTTAAGCTTGTCAGTTTTGGCGGGGTGGAGTGTCTCAACTGGTGCATTGGCTGCCCACGGCTTTGCCCAGTATGGCGACTTGCAATATCCCCCTGGCTTTAAGCATTTTTCTTACGTTAATCCAAATGCACCCAAGGGCGGTACTTTGTATCTGCCCAACCCTGATCGCAGGACCAGTTTCGACAAATTTAACCCCTTTTCTATGAAGGGTGTTACCGCTCCTGGTGTGGCCCAACTGATGTTTGAAAGTCTCTTGATTGCCAGTGCTGATGAGGTGGCATCCTCTTATGGTCTTTTGGCGGAAGATGTTGCATTGGGCAAAGACCAATTGAGTGTGACCTTTCGTTTAAATCCACTGGCGCGTTTCAATGACAATAGTCCGGTCTTGGCCAAGGACGTCAAATACTCTTTTGATACCTTGATGAGCAAATTGGCCAGTCCTCAATTCAGAACGGTTTATGCGGATGTCAAACAAGCCGTCATCATTTCTGAGCGAGTGGTTCGTTTTGACTTCCATCGTAAAAATACAGAGTTACCGCTCTTAGTTGGATCAATGCCCATCTTCTCTGAAAAATGGGGCAAGGATGCGCAGGGCGCTGGAAAGCCTTTCAATCAATTCACTTTTGAAAAGCCAATCGCCAGTGGTCCATACCTGATTGAGAGTTATGACATTGGTAAAAATATTGTGTTCAAGAAAAATCCTGATTACTGGGGTGCTCAGCTGAACGTTCGAATTGGATTTTTTAACTTTGACAAAGTTTCATACCGTTTATACAAAGATGACACGGCAAGGATTGAAGCATTCAAGGCGGGTGAGTTCGATACATTGGTTGAATACCGAGCCAAGAACTGGGCCAAGAGTTATGTTGGGCCTAAATTCAGAGACGGTAGTTTGAAAAAGCAACATTTCCAGCATCGCAATGGAGCAGGAATGCAAGGCTTTGTGATGAACACGCGTCATCCTATCTTCAAAGATCAACGTGTTCGTCAAGCTCTGACGCTGGCTTTGGATTTTGAGTGGATGAACCGCCAACTTTTTTATGGTCAATACCATCGCATTGACAGTTTTTTTTCTAACAGTGAGTTAGGCGCATCTTACGAGGCTGCTAGCTTGCCAAGTGCGCAAGAAAGAAAGTTATTAGAGCCTTTACAAAAAGCCTATCCACAGCATTTCCCTAAAAATGCTCTAGGCCCAATGCTCTTGCCTGTGACGACTGAAGAACCTTCAAGCTTGCGCCAAAACCTCCGTAAGGCCAGAGAGCTATTGGCTCAAGCTGGTTGGGTTTACAAAGATGGTGCTTTAAGAAATGCCCAAGGGCAAGCGTTTCGTTTTGAATTCATGGACGATGGTGGCGCCATGTCACGTCTGGTCACTGCTTATGTCAGAAATCTTGAGAAGCTTGGCATAAAAGTAGATATCAGAACCACTGACTATGCTTTGTATCAAAAACGTTTAGAAGAATTTGATTTTCAAATGACCAGCATGAGATTTCCTGATTCTCAAAGTCCTGGCAATGAACTGTGGGATCGCTACGGTAGTCAATCAGCCTCCACCAAAGGCTCGGACAATATCATCGGGGTTCAATCGCCCGTTGTGGACGCTTTGATTTCAGAGATTGTCAAAGCGCAAACCAGAAAAGATTTGATCACTGCAACCAGAGCATTGGATCGTGTCTTGACTCATAGTTATTACATGGTGCCTCACTGGTACAGTGCCACGCATCGGGTTTCATATAAATCAGATTTAGGTTTTGCAATGCCCCCAAGTTATTACGCTGCTGAACCTTGGATTCTGTCGACTTGGTGGCGCAATCCTTCTACAAATTCTCAAGCAGGAGGCGCGCGATGAACGGTGCATTGTGGCGTTATATTGCGAGACGAATTTTATTGATGATTCCAACGCTGTTGGGCGTTGTCACTTTGACATTTGCGGTGATTCAGTTTGTGCCTGGCGGTCCTGTAGAGCAGATGATGCTGGAGCTGAAGGGTCGGGGAGATGCCAGTGTCGCAGCTGTTGAGTCTTCAGGTGGTGGGAGTGTTTACAGAGGGCGTCAAGGCATTGATGAAGAGCGCTTAAAAGAAATCAAAGCCCTGTATGGATTTGATAAGCCTCTTTGGGAACGTTATATCAACATGTTGGGTCGCTTTGCCATGTTTGATTTGGGCCAAAGTTATTACCAACATAAAAGTGTTGGTGAGTTGGTTCTATCGAAACTGCCAGTCTCAATCAGTCTGGGGCTTTGGACATTTTTGATTACTTATCTGATATCAATCCCACTGGGTATAAAAAAAGCAGTGCGAGCTGGTACTCGTTTTGATACCGCAACAAGTGTGGTGATTCTCATTGGCTACGCCATCCCAGGTTTTGTTTTGGGGGTTCTATTGCTTGTGCTATTTGGGGGAGGCAGTTTCTTGCAGCTATTCCCCTTGAGAGGTTTGACCTCTGATAATTGGGCGGAGCTCAGCTTGATTGGCAAAGTCATGGATTATTTTTGGCATTTGGTTTTACCCATCACCGCATCTGTTTTAGGTAACTTTGCAGTTATCACCATGCTGACCAAAAACTCTTTCTTAGAAGAGATACGCAAGCAATACGTGATTACCGCCAGAGCCAAGGGTTTGAGTGAAGACAAAGTTCTTTGGAAACATGTCTTCCGAAATGCGATGATTCCATTGGTCACCGGTTTCCCATCAGCATTCATTGGTGCCTTCTTCACAGGCTCTTTGTTGATTGAAACTTTATTCTCTTTGGATGGTCTGGGCCTTCTCTCGTATGAGGCAGTCATGAAAAGAGATTACCCAGTGGTTTTGGGTACTTTGTATTTATTCACTCTGATCGGTTTATTCACTAAGCTAATTTCTGATATTGCTTATGTCTTGGTTGATCCTCGTATCCAGTTTGATAGTCAGTCTGGAGGTCGATCATGAAAAAAGGGTGGCTTCGTCAAATTAGAGAGAGTGATCAATGGCATCGCTTCAAGTCGAATCGTTTGGGCTATTGGAGCTTGTGGATTTTTACCAGCTTGTTCGTATTAAGTTTGTTTGCCGAACTCATTGCCAATGATCGACCCATCTTGGTCAGTTACCAAGGCAGTTTGTATGCCCCGATTGTGAAGAACTATCCTGAAACTACTTTTGGCGGAGACTTCCCAACACCAACAGATTATCTTGATCCTGACATTAAAAAAACCTTCAGTCAAAAAGGTAATTGGGCGATTTATCCCTTGATCACTTATCGCTATGACACTCTCAATTACTTTGCCAAGGAACCTAATCCAGCCTCGCCATCTCGAGATAACTTATTAGGTACAGATGATCGGGGCAGGGACGTTGTGGCTAGACTGATTTATGGCTTTCGGCTCTCGGTATTGTTTGGTTTGTGTTTAACCATCATCGGTGTGGCTATCGGTGTATTGACTGGTGCAGTGATGGGCTACTTTGGCGGGAAAGTGGATTTGGTTTCTCAGCGCATCATTGAAGTTTGGAGCTCAATGCCTGAGCTGTACTTGCTGATCATTTTTGCATCAATCTTTGCTCCAAGTGTGGGCCTATTGATTATCTTGTTGTCTCTCTTTGGTTGGATGGGTTTGTCTGACTATGTGCGCGCAGAGTTTTTGAAAAACAGATCTTTGGAATATGTCAGAGCAGCTCAAGCTTTGGGTTTATCGAGCCAACAAATCATGTGGCGCCATATTCTGCCAAACAGCTTAACCCCTGTGATCACATTCTTACCGTTCCGCATGAGTGGTGCCATTTTGGCTTTGACCAGCTTAGACTTTTTAGGTTTGGGTGTTCCTGCAGATCAAGCCAGTTTGGGTGAGTTATTGGCTCAAGGTAAAGCCAATCTTGATGCGTGGTGGATTTCTTTGTCGACCTTCTTGGTTCTAGCAGGAACTTTGATGTTGTTGACATTCATGGGCGATGCGATGCGCGATGCGTTTGATACGCGCCGTGCCAAAGCTGTGAAGGTGGCACCATGAGTCAAGCTGATTTCAACTTGATTGATATCAATCAACTGAACCTGAGTTTTGGACGAAAAACTGTCATCAGTGATTTCAGCTTAAAAATCAATGCTGGCGAAAGAATTGCGATTGTTGGAGAGTCAGGTTCCGGTAAAACCTTGACTGGTTTATCGATCATGGGTCTTTTGCCGGAAGGCGCAAACATCACTGGTGAAATCAATTGCCAAATTAATCAGAAGTCCCAAAACTTATTGGCCTTGAGTGAAGCTCAGATGCGCAGCATTCGTGGCAAAGACATTGCCATGATTTTTCAGGAGCCCATGACTGCCTTGAACCCACTTTACACAGTGGGCAATCAAATCATGGAAGCGGTGCAGTGCCATGAGCCAACATTAAGCAATGCGGTTTGCCAGCAACGCGCCATTGAACTTCTCGAAAGAACTGGGATTCCTCAGCCTGAGGAGCGTTTTTCATATTACCCACACCAACTCTCAGGCGGTCAACGTCAACGTGCCATGATTGCCATGGCTTTGGCTTGTAAGCCGAGACTCTTGATTGCTGATGAGCCAACCACTGCTTTAGATCCTAGCTTGCGAATTCAAATTTTGGATTTGTTAAAAGATTTGCAAGAAGATGCTAAATCACATGGTGGTATGGCTGTGATTTTGATCACGCATGATTTGAATATGGTTCGTCACTTTGCGCAGCGTGTGGCAGTGATGTATCAAGGAAAACTACTCGAGTGCAAATCAACCGAAGAGGTTTTTAGTCAGCCTGATCATCCTTACACCAGCAGCTTGGTCAACAGTAAGCCCGTGCGCAATGTCTTACCTTTGGTGCCAATTGCGCCAGTATTGCTGAAGGCTGAGCAGGTCAGCGTTGCTTACCCCCAAGCAGGCAAGGGTGCTTTTGGAAGAGGCATTCAACAATTCATGAAAGGTTTCCATTTTTCTGATTTGTGGAAACGTGAATACCAACAAGTCGTTAAAGATGTGAGCCTTGAATTACGTCAAGGTGAAACCTTGGGTTTGATTGGTGAGTCTGGTTCAGGTAAATCAACTTTGGCCATGGCCTTGTTGGACTTGTTGGGTCAAACAGGTGCCAAAGTATCAGGTCATGTCGAAGTCTTGGGTCATGATTGGCTCAAATTAAATGCAACTGAACGAAGTCGTCTAAGAGCTTCTTTCCAGGTCATCTTCCAAGATCCTTTTGGCTCTTTGTCACCCCGTATGACTGTTGGTCAAATTGTTGGTGAGGGTTTATCTCTGCATCAGCCTGATTTATCGTCAGATGCCAGAAAAACAAAAGTCATTGATGTTTTGAAAGAGGTTGGCTTGGATCGGACTGCCTACAGCAGGTATCCCCATGAATTTTCTGGAGGCCAAAGACAGCGTATCGCAATTGCCAGGGCATTGATCCTAAAACCTCAAATACTTGTTTTAGATGAGCCAACATCCGCTTTGGACGTGACCATTCAGAAGCAAATTTTGGCTCTACTGTCAGATTTGCAGCACAAATACAACATGGCTTATCTACTGATCAGCCATGATCTTGAGGTGGTTGAAGCCATGTCGCACCGCATCATTACTTTGAAAAAAGGTAAACAAATCAAGCATCAAGAGCTATAAACCTATATTTGTTTGTAAGCAAGGCTTCAGGTTATAATTAGGGTCCATGTCAAAAATGCACCGCAATCTTCTTGCCTCAGCAGTTTTACTGGCTTCCCTTCAAATGGGGCCGGTATTTGCTCAGTCATCGACTGAGGCGGAGCCTTTGCCTAAGACTTTTGTTTCAACAGTTTCAACCGCTGTTGCTGATAAAACAGAGACATTGATCAATAACGCGATGCAACTTATTGGCGTGCGCTATCGCTGGGGTGGTAACACCCCCCAAAGTGGTTTGGATTGCAGTGGTTTTGTGCGATACGTTTTTAACGACACATTCGGCTTTTTATTACCTCGTAAATCAGCGCAAATGAGTAAAGTTGGTTTGGAGATTGGTAAAGATGAATTACGTCCTGGTGACTTGGTTTTCTTTAACACCATGCGCCATGCTTTTTCTCATGTAGGCATCTACGTTGGTAACAATAAATTCATCCATGCGCCATCTAAAGGTAAAGCTATCCGTGTGGATGACATGACCAAGGTTTATTGGGAAAAGCGTTACAACGGTGCGCGCCGTCTTGAAAATACAGGTGGTTTTGATGTGATGTCGGAAGAGCAGCGTCAACAACTATTGCTCGACTTCCAAGAGCGCTTGGATAAGACCGGTCGTCTCTAAGCCAAGCGGTTAGCCCTCAGCATCACTGGTCTTTATGACCATTCATATTCTAAGTAAATTTTTAATTTGAGATATTTGTCTCATAGCCGATTCTTCGCCAGCCAGAATCGCCGCATTCCTTGCCTTAAAGTCAGTCCCTCTCATACCTTTTAACTCGGGCTGAATGATCACATGAGCAAGATCTAGCTCAAAAGAATTAATGCTCTTACCCATGATGGAAGTTGTTTGCAAAAGAATACCCAGAGTGCCAGTACTATCTTGAGTGCTTGGTTCTGTTGAGATATTGACTGCAATCACAATGTCAGCACCCATTTGTTTAGCGTATCTGACTGGTACAGGAGAAACCAAGCCACCATCTACATATTCACGTCCTTGAATGATGGTGGGTTGAAAGATTCCGGGGACGCTACAAGATGCCCGAACAGCCTGACCTGTGTCACCTCTTTGGAACAAAACTCCATTTCCAGTTTGTAAATCAGTGCCAACAATACCCAATGGCATTGGCATGTTTTCAATGGTTTGATTTTTTACCAAGCGATTGACCATCGCTTGTAATGCATCACCTTTGATCATTCCGCCAAATCGACCGGAGAAGGGCAAAGCCCAGTCAGTGATTGCTGCCTCATCCAAAGACAAAGCAATTTTTTGCAATTCAGTGCCACGATATCCTGATGCATACAAGGCGGCAATCACACTGCCTGCACTCGTGCCAACCACCAAGTTAGGGAAGATGCCTTGAGATTCAAGTGCTTTGATAACGCCAATGTGAGCAAAACCTCGAGCAGCGCCACCGCCTAAAGCCAAGCCAATGACCGGTTTTTTAGATCTGATGGTCGAGCAAGAAGTTAATCCCCCAATCCCAAGAGCACCTAAACTGATCAGGGTCAAAAAGCTTCGACGAGAATTGTGGTAATCTAGATGATAATTATTCTCAATTGTATTTAAATCATTATCTCGATCGGAGTTGTTTTTCATATGTTGTCTACTAAAAAATCACTATTGGCTATTGTCTCTGCTTTTGGCTTAACTGCTGGCTTAACTACTGCCACACCAGCATTATCTCAGTCATCTCAGGTTTTGAACTTATATTCTGCACGACACTACCAAACTGATGAAGCTTTGTATGCAGAATTTACCAAACAAACAGGCATCAAGATCAATCGAATTGAGGCTGATGACAATGCACTCTTGGAGCGTTTGCGCAGTGAGGGTAAAAACAGTCGGGCGGATGTGATTTTATTAGTTGATGCTGCAAGATTATGGCGTGCTGAAATTGAGGGCTTCTTTCAGCCTATTCAGTCAAAAGTATTGGATGCCAAGATTCCTAAAAACTTTCGCTCAAATGACATTGGTCAGGGAAGTCAGTGGTTTGGTTTTTCAAGCAGAGCACGCGTGATTGTTTACAACAAAGCCAGCATGAACCCTAGCAATATTGATACTTATGAAAAATTAGCTGATCCAATCAATAAAGGTAAGGTTTGTACGCGTTCTGGTTCTCATCCTTATATGTTGTCATTGATTGGTGCGATGTATGAGCGTCAAGGAGAGGCAAAGACAGAAGCTTGGGCTAAAGGCATGGTGGCAAATATGGCTCGCGCACCCAAAGGTGGAGACACAGATCAAATCAAAGCTGTTGCCTCAGGCGAGTGTGGGGTGGCATTGACCAACTCTTATTATTTGGCTCGCTTGATGCGCTCTACAAAGCCAGCTGATATGCAAATTGTTGCAAAAGTTGGTTTGATTTGGCCAAATCAAACCACTTCTGGTGTTCACATGAACATCGCGGGTGGAGCCGTCGCAAGCTACGCCCCAAATAAAGCAGCAGCCATTAAATTTCTCGAGTACTTGGCCAGTGATTCAGCTCAACAATACTTCGCTGATGGCAATAACGAGTGGCCGATTGTGAAGACGGTCAAAACCACCAATGAAGCATTGAATAAGTTGGGAAGCTTCAAACAAGAGAATATTTCAATTGCATCTATTGGTAAAAATCAAATTTATGCACAAAAAATACTGGACAGAGTGTCCTATAAGTAAAAAGTAAGCCTAGAATCTCAGGCTGAGATGAATACCAAGCCTGAGACCTTACTTTCAAACGATGACTGCTATCACTGCGGTGGCGATCTAAGCAGCGAGAATCTTTATGAGGCAACGCTGGGTGGGTCGCCTCGTTACTTTTGTTGCGCTGGTTGTTTGGCAATTGCTCAAACCATCCACGGGCAGGGTTTGGAAGCTTTTTATGCCAGACGAATCCCATTGGGTCAAAAGCCCGATGGTCTTGATCAGCTAAGTGATCAAGTGCCTGATGCTCTTTTGGCATACGATGATCCAGTCTTGATGGATCGATTCACAAGAGCTTCATCAGAATATCCCGGCGAGTTTGAAACCACCTTGCGTTTAGAGAAAATTCGCTGTGCCGCCTGTGTCTGGCTGAATGAGCAACATTTGAAAAGACTGTTTGGCGTAAAAGATGTTCAAATCAATTATGTGACACAGCGAGCCACAGTCAGGTTTAATCCCAAAGAAGTTCTTCTATCAAAATTGCTGCATTCAGTGGAGCAGATTGGTTATGAAGCATGGCCCTTTGAGCCATCCATGAGTGCTGATTTGGCTAAAAAAGAGCGCCGTCAGTTATTGATGCGCTTGGGTGTGGCGGTGCTGGGAATGATGCAAGTCATGATGTATGCCTGGCCGACATATACCGGGGCAGATGATCTGCTCGTTGAACAAGAATTGTTATTGGGTTGGACCAGCTGGGCCCTCACTGTTCCTGTGGTTCTTTACTCAGCAGGCCCTATGTTTGTGATTGCATGGCACAGCATTCGAAACTTTCCTAAAACAGGCATGCTCGGCATGGATGTGCCTGTGTCACTTGCCATTGCCTTGGCTTTCATCGCTGGAACCATCAGCTTGGTCTTGGGTGTTGGTGAAAGCTATTTTGATTCCATCACCATGTTCGTTGCATTTTTACTTGGTGCACGATATCTAGAGTTATTAGCCAGGCAGGATGCCCAGGGTGGTGCCGAGGCCTTAGCAAAACAACTGCCTGCTACATGTGATCGATTTGAAGATTACCCAAACAATGATGTGACTAAATCAGTACCTGTGGTGAGGTGCGTGATTGGTGATGTATTGCGTATTGCTCCGGGTGATGTGATTCCAGTAGATGGCGTTTTACTCTCTGGGGAGGCCAGCTTGAACGAAGCGATTCTCTCTGGAGAGTCGCGACCAGTGTCAAAAAAAATGGGCGATGTTTTGTATGCGGGAAGTCACAACATTGTCAGTCCCATTGTGATGCGCATCACGGCTTTAGGGCAGGGCACAAGAATTGCTGGTATTGCTTCATTACTTGATAAGGCGCTATTGGCAAAACCTCAAGTGGTTGGCTTGGCAGAAAAATGGGCTGGTTATTTTGTGGTGTTCTTGATGTTAGCTGCTGGACTTACTGCAATTGCCTGGTATTTTTTAGAACCACTCAAAGCTTGGGAAACAGCGGTTGCAGTTCTGGTGGCAAGCTGTCCCTGCGCTTTATCTTTGGCCACACCTGCAGCGATGGCTGCAGCTCAAGGAGCCATCACAAAATTAGGTTTATTGGTGGTCAGGGGTCATGTGATAGAGACTTTGGCTAAGGCAACCGATTTGGTGATTGATAAAACCGGTACTCTCACCACGGGCCATCCTGAGCTAAAAGCCATTTTGGCTTTACGCCCAGGTTACTCGGAGCAGCAAGTACTGGCGATTGCAGCAGCGATGGAGTTAGGTCAAAAACATCCTTTGGCTTTGGCAATTTTAGAAGCCGCACAAAAACAAGATATTCAGCCAGCAGTTTTGAACGAAGCTCCAGTGAGTGAGATCGGTAAAGGCCTGCGTTCAGGCATCTATCAATTAGGTTCGCGTCAGTGGCTCAATCTTCAGCCGATTTCGATAGGCCAAGAAAATGAACAGGCTAGTCTGGTTTATTTAAAAGATGATCAGGGATTGTTAGCAGTATTTGCTTTATTGGATACGCCAAGACCAGGAGCCATGGAATTTATCCAGCAGGTTCAAGCACGAGGTATTCAAGTTCATCTTTTATCAGGTGATGATCAACAAACAGTTGCTTGGTGGGCGCATTACTTTGGAATCAAACATCATCGTGGTGGCGCATTGCCTGAAGATAAGTTTTCATTCAGTGACGCTCTGCAAAAAGAGGGTAAAGTGGTTTGGGCTGTTGGTGATGGTGTGAACGATGCACCATTTTTAGCCAAGGCCGATGTCTCTGTGGCTGTCGGAAGTGGTGCGCCATTGGCTCAAGCAGGCGCCGATGCAGTCTTGACCACAGAATCACTCAAACCTTTATCGCAAGCATTACTGCTTGCGGATAAAACTAAAATCATCATGCGCCAAAATTTAATTTGGGCTTTTGTTTATAACGTGATCGCCATCCCTATTGCGATGATGGGCTTGGTCAACCCTTGGATCGCAGGTATCGGTATGAGCCTCTCATCTTTAGCCGTTACTCTTAACGCATGGCGCTTAAGAAAAATGAATTAATAAGTTTGTCTAATGATGAATAAGCTAGACTAGTCACATGGAAAGTCTTTATTTACTCATCCCAATGTCACTGGTGGTTGTCGCGGTGATTGTTTTAATTTTGTATTGGGCAGTCAAAAGTGGCCAGTTTGAGGACTTAGAAGGCCCAGGCCATTCCATTTTGATGGATGATGATGTTTCATCCACTCGTGTCGTGGACAAATCATCATCTAGCGCTTCAGCTAAGCAAAAAGATTGATCTTTAGTCCCAGAACTTGACCTATATCAAGGTCTTTTCCCCCTTCAATTTTTAAAATCGCCATAGGATTAATCGGCCTATCGGCTAGTAAGGGAGAAACCATGGGGTTAACCGTGGGTAATACGCAAGACAACTTTAACTACAAAGTTGTTCGCCAATTTGCTTTAGTAACAGTGCTTTGGGGCATTGTTGGCATGTTGGTTGGGGTGATTTTGGCTGCACAGCTGATCTGGCCTGATATCACAATGAACATTCCTTGGTTGAGTTATGGTCGTTTGCGCCCATTGCATACCAATGCTGTGATTTTTGCCTTCGGTGGTAGCGCCTTGTTCGCCACTTCCTACTACATCGTTCAGCGCACCTGTCAGGTTCGCTTATTTTCTGATCATTTAGCCTCTTTCACCTTTTGGGGTTGGCAAGCAGTGATTGTTGCTGCGGCGATTTCTTTGCCATTGGGTTTTACGACCTCTAAAGAGTATGCTGAGCTTGAGTGGCCGATTGATATTTTGATCACATTGGTTTGGGTTGCTTATGCTGTGGTTTTCTTTGGCACAGTGATCAAGCGCAAAACCAAACACATCTATGTGTCTAACTGGTTCTTTGGCGCATACATCTTAACGATTGCGATGTTGCACATTTTCAATAACTTGGAAATGCCAGCCAGTTTATTCAAGTCTTATTCTGCTTATTCAGGTGCACAAGATGCGATGGTGCAGTGGTGGTATGGTCACAATGCGGTTGGTTTCTTCTTAACAACTAGCTTCTTGGGCATGATGTACTACTTCATTCCTAAGCAAGCAGAACGTCCAATCTATTCATATCGTTTATCAATTGTTCACTTCTGGGCATTGAATTTCACGTACATGTGGGCAGGTCCTCATCACTTGCAACACACAGCTTTGCCTGATTGGACTCAGTCTTTAGGCATGGTGTTCTCATTGATTCTATTAGCACCTTCATGGGGCGGCATGATCAACGGCATCATGACTTTGTCAGGCGCATGGCATAAATTGCGCAGCGATCCTATCTTGAAGTTCTTGATCACAGCCTTGTCTTTCTACGGTATGTCTACGTTTGAAGGCTCAATGATGTCAATCAAGACTGTGAACAGCTTGTCACACTACACCGACTGGACGATTGGTCATGTGCACTCTGGTGCATTGGGTTGGGTGGCGATGATCACGATTGGTTCAATGTATTACTTGATTCCACGTTTAGTGGGTCAAAAAGAAATGCACAGCACCAAGTTAATTGAATTGCATTTCTGGATTTCTACCATCGGCGTGGTTCTTTACATCGCTGCTATGTGGATTGCTGGTGTGATGCAAGGTTTGATGTGGAGAGCCTTCCAACCAGACGGTACTTTGACATACAGCTTCGTTGAATCAGTGAAGGCCACTTATCCCTTCTACATGATTCGTTTATTGGGTGGTGTTTGTTTCTTGTCTGGCATGTTTGTGATGGCCTACAACGTTTTGAAAACCGTTCAAAACAAGAAATTCGTTGATGCGCCAATTCCAGCTGGTAACTTGGCAGCTGCTCACTGATCATAAGGAGAGATACCATGTCTGATAATAAAAAATTCTTCTCTCACAACACGCTAGAAACCAATGCGGGTTGGTTGATTGTGATGACAATATTTGTTGTGGCGATTGCTGGTTTGGTACAAATCGTGCCTTTATTTTTCCAGCATTCAACCACTAAACCAGCTGAAGGGGTTGTGCCATTCTCAGCACTTCGTTTGGCTGGTCGTGATGTCTATCAGCGCGAAGGCTGTTTAGGTTGCCATTCACAGCACATTCGTACATTGCGTTCTGAGACTGAGCGCTATGGTCCGTATTCAGTGGCTGGAGAATCTGTGTTTGACCATCCGTTCTTATGGGGTTCTAAGCGCACAGGCCCAGATTTAGCGCGTGTGGGTGGTCGTTATTCTGATGACTGGCACCGTATTCACTTGCGCAATCCTCGCGATGTCGTGCCTGAATCAAATATGCCTGGCTACCCATGGTTAGCTAAAGCACCAGCCAGCAATGTGGGTGATATTTCTGCTCACATGAGAGCCCTTAGTCGTTTAGGTGTTCCTTATACAGAGGAGCAAATTGCCAATGGTCCTAAAGAGCTAGAAGGTAAAACTGAAGAGGATGCTTTGATTGCTTATTTGCAAGGTTTGGGAACCAATCGCCGTGCGGTTGATCCTGTAAAAACAACAGCAAGTCAGTAATTTCGATAAAGAGAGAGCAATGGAAAATATTGTGCCTTACCTATCAGCAACATCGACCATTTTAGGTTTGGTGTTCTTTGTGGGCATCGTGTGGTGGGCTTGGTCTGCTAACCGCAAAGCTGCTAATGATGAGTCAGCGCAATTGCCATTCAATCTCCCGGATGAATACAAGAAGGAAAATAAGGATCAATCATGAGTGATTTTTTCAATGGTGGGTGGGGCGTTTATATTGCCGTTGTAACAGCTGTTGGCATTATTTGGTGTCTGTATCTTTTGTTCTCACAACGCAAAACCAATGTCACCTATAAACCCGATGGTTCTGTAGCAGATACTGGCCATGTTTGGGATGATGATTTACGTGAATTAAATAATCCATTGCCACGCTGGTGGATGTGGATGTTTTTGTTGTCATGCGTCTTCGGTGTTGTCTATTTGGTTTTGTACCCAGGAATGGGGGCTTACGAGGGCACCTTGGGTTACACCACACGCAATGCGCATGAATCATCTGTGGCTCAAGCCAATGAGCAGTTAAAGCCAGTTTACGCAAAATACATGAGCATGGATGCTAAGCAGGTAGCTGCTGATCCTGCTGCTCGCGAAATGGGTCAACGTCTTTTCTTGAACCATTGTGCTCAATGCCATGGTTCGGATGCGGGCGGCTCTAAAGGCTTTCCTAATTTGGCAGACACTGATTGGTTATACGGTGGTGACACCCAAGACATCAAGCAAACATTGATCGCTGGTCGTGCTGGTGTGATGCCAGCCTTTGCTCATCTTGAGAGTGTTCAAGTATCTGATGTGGCTAATTATGTTCGTAGTCTATCTGGTTTAGCAGCTGATCAAATCAAGGTGGGTCGTGGCGCAGAAGTTTACAAATCAAATTGTGCCGCTTGTCATGGTGCTGAAGGTAAGGGTATGGCTGCTATGGGCGCACCTAACTTGACCGATAAAGTTTGGTTGTATGGTGGCTCAGAGGCAACCATCATTGAAACAGTATCAAAAGGGCGTAATGGCAAGATGCCGGCCCATGAAACTATTTTGACGCCAGAAAAAATTCATTTGTTAACGGCTTACGTTTGGGGTTTATCAAACGTTAAAGATAAAACTAGCAAATAATGTCAAATGATTTTCTGGTAGACGACAGTTGCTCACAAAATACAGTTGAGTTATCTCTCTACGAAGTAAGGCGCAAGATTTACCCCCGCTCAGTGAGCGGGGTTTTTGCCAAGTGGCGTTTGATATTAGTGCTTGCTACACAACTGCTGTTCTACGGTTTGCCATGGTTGGAGTGGGGTACGCGGCAAGCGGTTTTGTTTGATCTTGAGGCACGCCGCTTTTATATTTTTGGCTTGGTGCTGTACCCGCAAGACTTCATTTACTTGACGGGCT
>CALKUJ010000110.1 GCA_937996825.1 uncultured Polynucleobacter sp.
ATGGGCGGTCAAGTTTATTTGGTCCGTTCGGTGCATGGCTTTAAAGAAACTCCTGATATCAATAAAGTATTGGCGCAAATTGAAGCTCAATATCAATTGAAATTTGATTTGATGGAAACATCTTTCTTCTTGGCCAGAGATACTGTTGTGCCATCTAAATTACCTGGTATGGCTTTATGGCGTGAGAGATTGTTTTCTTGGATGTTTCAAAATGCCGCAAAACCTTCAGACTTCTTCCAAATCCCTACCAATCGGGTGGTGGAGCTAGGCGCCAAGATAGAAATTTAAGTTTTTTAGGCATAAAACAGTAATGGCTTTATCCTTAAGCTTATGAGCTATTACAGAATTTCTCTTGGCGTCCTTTTTACCTGCTTGTCTTTGCTGACGAATGTGGCTTTTGCTGGTCCAGCAGAAGTTGCTGAGCTTGCAGAAATTGAAAAGAGTCAAAGCAATCTCAATCTTCAAAAAGATTGGGCTAAATACCGCTTAGAGAAAAAACAACATGAATGCTATGACAAGTTTTTCACGACCCGTTGTCTTGAAAAAGCTCGTTTAGAGCATCGTCAAGAAATCAAAGAAATACGTGCTCAAGAAATCCCGATGCGCGAAAGAGAGCGTGTTCTGAAGGCCATCATCAAAGATGAGCAAGATGAACAAAGAATCAAAGATCGTAATGATCCAGCCAAAGCAAAGCAACGTGCTGATAACGTCAAAGATTATGAGCAAAAACAATTGGATCAAATCAAGCGCGAGGAAGATCTTGTGAAGAAGCGGGCTGATTCAGAAAAGCGTGCTCAAGAAAATAAAAAGGCCAATCCGCTCTAATGGCAAAAGTTAAATCAGTTTACGTTTGCCAGGCTTGTGGAGGCCTTTCAGCAAAATGGCAAGGTCAATGCCCTAACTGTGAAGCATGGAACTCCATGGAAGAAACCGTGGAGGACAAGCCATCGAGTAATCGCTTTCAAAGCCTTGCTAAGGCTGCTCCCAAGCAAAAGCTATCCGTCATAGAAGCCGAGGATTTACCTCGTATCAGCACAGGTGTTGATGAGTTTGATCGAGTATTGGGTGGTGGCTTGGTCACAGGTGGTGTGGCACTGATTGGTGGCGACCCAGGCATTGGTAAATCTACTTTGCTTTTACAAGCGCTGGCTGCAATGAGTGCCAGAGGTGACTCAGTGCTTTATATCAGCGGCGAGGAATCTGGTGCCCAAATTGCTCTGAGAGCAAAACGTTTGGGGATACAAGCACCAGACTTAGAAGTTTTGGCTGAAATCCAATTGGAAAAACTACTTGCTACCATTGAAGCGGCCAGACCCGCCGTGGTTGTGGTTGATTCAATACAAACAGTTTATTCAGAGGCTTTGACCTCTGCACCCGGTTCGGTCGCCCAGGTCAAGGAATGCGCAGCACAACTGACTCGTTTGGCAAAAACCACTGGGGTTTGCATGATCATGGTGGGTCATGTCACCAAAGAGGGGAATTTGGCGGGTCCCAGAGTCTTAGAGCACATCGTCGATACGGTCTTGTATTTTGAAGGTGATACGCATTCATCATTCAGATTGGTTCGAGCTTTTAAAAATCGTTTTGGTGCTGTGAATGAATTAGGCGTTTTTGCCATGACCGACAAAGGTCTTAAAGGTGTGGCTAATCCATCAGCTTTGTTCCTATCTCAGCACGATCAAATTGTCCCAGGATCTTGTGTCTTGGTCACACAAGAGGGCAGTCGACCATTATTGGTTGAGATACAAGCACTTGTTGATGCTGCTCATGTGCCTAATCCACGCAGATTGGCTCTGGGTTTAGAGCAACATCGTCTGGCGATGCTTTTGGCAGTTTTGCATCGTCATGCGGGTATTGCTTGTTTTGATCAGGATGTTTTCTTGAATGCAGTCGGCGGTGTAAAAATCACTGAGCCAGCTGCTGATTTAGCAGTTCTATTGGCAATTCAGTCGTCCATGAAGAATAAAGCTTTACCAAAGAATTTGATTGTCTTTGGAGAGGTTGGCTTGGCCGGAGAGATCAGACCTTGCCCAAGAGGTCAGGAGCGCCTCAAAGAGGCTGCCAAACTAGGTTTTAAGCAAGCGATTGTTCCAAAGGCCAATGCCCCTAAAACGAATATTCCAGGATTGACCATCATCGCAGTTGATCGAATCGATCAAGCGATACAAGCTGCTAGAAATCTAGAGTAGTTGCTTAAAGGTCTTCTGCTTGGATGAGTAAGACCT
Organism: uncultured Polynucleobacter sp.; assembly: GCA_937996825.1. GTDB lineage: Bacteria > Pseudomonadota > Gammaproteobacteria > Burkholderiales > Burkholderiaceae > Polynucleobacter. Next base: position 2,226 of record CALKUJ010000110.1, read on the forward strand.
GATCGTCACCGGCAGAAACTTCAAGCCATGTGACGTTGATTTCTGGAAAAGCATCCGAGAAGTTTTTAGCTTCATTACCTATCTCAAGTACCAAAGCGCCCTCAGGCTTTAGGTAGTCTTTGGCACTCGCAATGATTTTTCTGACAAGATCCATGCCATCAGATCCACCTGCTAAAGAGATTTCAGGTTCTGCATGGTATTCGGCTGGAAGATTTGCCATGGAACTTGCATTCACATACGGTGGATTGCAAATGATCAAATCAAATAAATTATCTTCATTGGGTGAGGGCAGCGATTCAAATAAATCACCTTGATAAATCTCGATCTGTTCGCTGAGATTGTGACGATCAATATTTTTAGCAGCGAGTGAGAGTGCCTGCATGCTGATATCAGAGCCGCAGACTTCAACATCTGGGCAAGATAAGGCCATCAGAATCGCTAATGAGCCATTACCAGTGCATAGGTCTAAGACTTTGGCGCTGGGTGGCAACCAAGGCTCTAAATGACCATCAACAATTAATTCTGCGATGAATGAACGCGGCACGATACTGCGCTCGTCACAATAAAATGGGATACCCATCAACCAAGCTTCACCCAAAATATAGGCCAGAGGTTTACGGGTGCTGATGCGCTCATTTGCCCAAGCGTTTATCTTGGTTTGAATGTCGGTCGTGATAGGGGTGTCTAAAGCATCTGCAGCATCTTCAGGAGGAAAATCTAATGCTGCAGCTATGATCCAAAGAGCTTCACTTTGTGCATCAATGGCACCATGACCATAACTTAAACCAGCACGATCTAACTTCTCGGTCAGTTCTTGCCAGCAAACTTCTAAAGTTGTTTCAGTTTTCATAAATGTGTTGAGAGAGTTAACGCTTAAGCGATTAACTTTTCTAAAACACCTTTGTAAATATTTTTAAGTGGTTCAATATCTGCAAGTTCAACACGTTCATTGATTTGATGGATGGTTGCATTGCGAGGTCCGAATTCAACCACTTGAGGACAGATCTTTGCAATAAAGCGAGCATCGCTGGTGCCGCCTGTTGTGGAAAGTTCGGCGGCCACATTTGCTACTGCCTTGATAGATGCTTGCATGGCTTGAGATAAATCGCCTGGTTGCGTCAAGAATGGTTCGCCACTCAAATTCCATTCAATCGTGAAATTCAATTCCATACCCCATAAAGTTGCTGAAACATTACAGTGAAATATCAGATAAAGCTGTCAAAAGGTCAACTCAGGTTTAGTCTGAGTGGCCCATCATTTAAAATTGTGATATATCAGAGCTGGAATTACTGTGCGACAAAAAACCGTAAAAACATCCACCCCTAGCACCTCGCAAAACGAGGTG
>CALKUJ010000111.1 GCA_937996825.1 uncultured Polynucleobacter sp.
CGTGCGCGTCAAACACTTCCACCATCTTGGCAAAGTCAGCCAGTGAGCGGGAGAGTCGATCGATCTTGTAGACCACCACGATGTCGATTCTTCCGAGCTGAATGTCGGTGATGAGGCGCTTGAGTCCGGGACGGTTCATGTTCCCGCCTGAAAAACCCGGGTCTTCATAAAAGTCTTGAACCTGCTCCCATCCCTCGGCCTTTTGACTGGCCACGTAAGCGATACCGGCTTCCCGTTGTGCGTCAATGGAATTGAACGATTGGTCCAGCCGTTCGTCGGAAGAGACGCGGCAGTAAATAGCGCAGCGTTTGCGTTTGATGTCATTCATTTGTTGATACCTTTGTTGAGTCCGAAGAAGGCGGGGCCTGACCACTGGGTGCCAGTGATGTGCTTAGCAACAGCTGAGAGTGAGGGGTACTTGTGCCCATCCATTTCAAAACGTCCATCGACGGCAACGGTCACCTGATAGTCCCGACCATCGAACTCGCGAATCAACACGGTTCCGGGGAGGAGGGCAGTGCTTGCACGGTTGCTTGTTTTGATCTTGGAGAGTCGCTCACCGAAGTCAGCCAACAAGTTGCGCGTGTCGGGGTTGAGGCCACCGAGTTCAATCTCTTGCAAGCGATAGGCTATTCGTGCCTCTATTTGCCTGCGATTGGGGTGTGGAGGCCTGATCTTGAAATGCCTGTCCCACAGGGCCCACAGCTCGGCAATGGGCAGGGTGGGTAAGGCATCAAGCTGAGGGCCAAGGGCGCTAGTAATTTTTAGGCCAGAGGTACGTGGCGGCGTTGATGTCATGGGCGAACTCCTTGATTTGTTGAGGGGTTCGTATTGACGCTCTGGTGGGCATTGAAGTCCAGAAACTCGTCTCTGTCAGTGGCATAAATCTGACTCTTTGAGGCTTCGCTCAAATCGTTCTTGGTCATTACCGCTGCATGTGCCATGAGCTCTGAAATTTGATTCAGAGTCAGGTGTTTGCGCTTTTCAGCTTGACCGTTTGAACGGGGGCGAAAAGCGATGACAGAAGGAGGAATTTGTGTTGATTTCATGGATAGGTTGGTTTTATTAAAACTGGCCTGAAATCGTAGGTCTGACACCTTTAACGTGTAACTCCAGATGGCGGGGATGTTGGCGACATTGGGGCTTAAAACGCCCGTAAATAGGGGATTTCAGTCTGAACTTGGCGCAATTTCGGGGGGGCGAAGAAGGTTTTGACAGATTCATCAAATACTGTATATTTATCCAGCAAAACGCAAATTTTGATCTGAATTGGCAGACCTTTCTCTGATGTCAGTACGGGTCAATTTCCCCAATAAAAAGAAGAAGGAGACAACGTGAGTAAGCCACAGACTTACGCAGACATCTTGCTGTGCCTGCCCGTCGACGAGACGCTCAAAACATTTATGGTTCGTCATGAACTGCCCTTGCCCGAGGGGTGGACATGGCAAGACAACACCTACACTTCACGTTCATTGGTCAAGCTCATCCAGAGCTACCAAAACACGATCAAGCGTGACCGCATCATTGCGGGCCTGCATGCAAGTTCAACACTTGCGCATCCACTTGGTAAACAGGCAATGTTTCAAGCGGCGCATGACAAGCCGAATGAGCTTGTTGGGCTTATTGGTTGCATGAATGACTTACATCGGTCCTTCTGGCTCTATGTCAACCATCCCGCATTGTTTGAGGCTGCTGCTGAGATTGAGTATTTAGACCAGCACAGTCAGCAAGCTCAGCAGCATGACCTAGGGCTGCGTCGTGAAGTCAATCGCGACGAGAGTTCCATCGCGAACTTTTGCGATGCAATCAAAGTTTTTTACCAACGCGAGTTGGGTTGTGGCGAGGTGTGTGTGGTCAATGTGCTAGACCGCTCGCATGGTACCCAGCTGATAACAATTCACGCCAAAGATCTCGCTACTGCGCGTTTGGAGTTTGAGGGAACTCAGCTGCAGCGCCGTGTGGGAAGTCCAAACATTCACATGGTGCTGGAGTATTCCCAGATTACAGGCGTTGCGCGAACCATCATCAGGGGCGGAGCGAAGTATCACGCCATGCTGTGTGAGGCTTTTGCAACGCATATGTTGGGCGTCAGTGCGGAGGCTCATCGAATTCAACGTCCTGTGCTTGACCTGTCAAGGCTTCGACTGGGTTTGCAAATTCCTCAGGCGTTCGAGGATGGTTTTGTGGGGCTGCAAGTTAAGAGCTTGCACCTGTTGAGCCCTTGTGAGCGCCTAAAAATTGAATTTACGGCCAGTGGTTCCACGGATCGTCAATGTGTGACTGAGTTGATTGGGGCGTACTTTCAGAATGAAAACCCACTCAGTCGAGGCTGGGAGATTCATGCAGCTACTCTCAATCTGTTCATGGCTCCTGCGCAGGGAAAGTCACGCTGCCCAATCGTGAGCGTAGAGATAACAAGCAAGGGACGTTTGAACTTGCACAAGTTCGATGAAAAGTTGCGTGCCCAGCTCGAGAGCTACCTTGTTCACCTCGAAATTCTGGAGCCCAAGCAAGCTTTGAACTTCCATGAGGTGGGGGCCACGGGAAGTAACCAGCCGATGAGCCTTTTCGAGTGAGGGAGCTCAGATGCCTGCGAATAAAAAAGCGATGGCCTTGGCTTCGTTGCTACTGACTCGTGGTGGTTACTCCTATGAGCGTTCGATTCCTAAAACGCAAGTCAATGGATTGAAGATCTTGATTGAGCTTAAAGCGGTGGTGCCTGGACCATTTGATTCACGTTATGCGAGTTGTTCGTTTTGTGGCTTGCACCGAGGCCCTGTGTTTCGGATCGATGGTGCGATGCATGTGCAGTGTCCAGACTGTGGCCCTTACAAGGTAGATCTATCAGAGCAACGTAATTGGGCGATTGACACCGAATGGATGATCAGAAAACTCCGGTCTGCATTGAACATCCCTGCGCACATTGCTGTTCAGAAACTTTATGAAGGGGTGTGGCAGATTGGTGTTTATAAAAAGCGTGCAGTTTTATTGGCTCAACGAATTGAGCTTGTGATGACTCATGCCTTGCATTTGTTTCATGGTGCCACTCCGCGCCCGGATAGCTGGGTGATCACACCTGGACCACTCGGCAAAATGTCCTCCGACCCTTTGTCTGGAACTGCCACTTGGTGGCATTTGGAGGATCGCTTTTCGATCCATGGGCAAGGCCTACGCCTTGTGAGTTTGGAGAATGACGTGGGCACCACGTTGGCTGAGCCGAAGTCTGAGCCAGTTCATGGACCTTTTTCTGAAACCTTCGAATGGGTTCATTTGCCAAGTTTCTCGAATGAACCTGTCCGATTGAGTGCCGCACAGGCCGCTATTTTTAGGGTGCTCTGGCGGTATAAGGGACAACCTCAATCTGCTGAGACGATCATGCGCAAGGCGCATCTTTCAAGTGACAAACTCATCGATGTCTTTAAGGTCAAAGCAGCGAATAGGGGTGACCCTTTATACGAGGGGCCTATGTATGCGTATCAGACACTTGTCATTCGAAATCGTCGCTTAGGCATGTATTCTTTGGAAATCACTCCGGCTATTTTTGACCCCTTAGGGTCAAAAATATAAGTAATTCAAGTGATTTGGCGAAAATTGACCCTATGGGGATAAATAGTTGCCTAAAGAGAGTTTTTATGACATGATGTGACCCCATGAGGTCAAAAAATGAGAATAGAAGAATCCCAACTCAGTAAGTTAGCCAAGGCTTTAGAGTCCGAGCGCAAACGTCAAAAGCTTTCTCGAGAGGAGGCTGCGTCAGTTTGTGGCGTGAGTGCCTCTTTCATTCGTGATGTTGAAGCGAATCCAGAAAACTGCAGTCTTGGAAAACTCGTAAAGCTTATCAGCGGACTGGGGCTCAGTCTGAATGTCGCTGGGTTACCTCAAGTCGAAGAGCTAGATAAGGAGCGATTGCAGAAAGCTCAGAAGTTGGGTTTACATATTGAGACGAATCCCAAAACTCGCGCGGGGTTAGGCCTACATATGATTCATCCGAGTAAGCGATCTGATTTTGGTGTGTCTGATGATCAACTTGTGAATCCTAGAGGCATTCGACAAGCGCTAGGCTTAGGCATTGCTTCGTTGGGTAAGGGCGGTAAGTCATGATTCGCTTACGTGTGTGGGCAAATGCTCAGCCAATGGGGTGGTTTGGCCATGAAGCCGCACAGTATTTTTTCCAATACGACGAACAATGGATTAAGGATGAGGCCGCATTTCCATTGGCGCCTCAATTTGAATTGCGATTGGAGCCCCACAGAGGGGATGCCATAAAAACGTTCTTTGCCAATTTATTGCCAGAGGGAACGCCGCTTGATGAAATCCTGAATCAAATCCAGCTTCGCGATGCCAATACCTTTGAAATTATTGGAGAAATGGGTGCTGATCTACCAGGAGTGTTGTCTGTCCTGCCAGAGGGTAAGGAGCCAGACACTCAGCAAAAATACAGTGAGCTGTCCAAAGAAGAATTAAGTCAACGAGTTAAAGCGCGTGCCCAAAAGAAGCCGCTGTTGACTTCCAATGAACAAACTCGCATGTCACTTGCAGGTGCGCAAGACAAAGTCGGGTTGCGGTACGACGGCAAGCGAGATCGCCTTTACGACAGTGTTGGGGGCTCGCCCACAACGCACATCGCTAAACCAGACTCGAGGTTAGAGAAGTATCAACCTAGTGCAATCAACGAGTACCTCTGCATGAAGTTGGCTCATGAAATGAGACTTTCGGTGCCGCGCGTTGATTTGATACAGGTGCCTGAGACACTTTATGTTGTGGAGCGATATGACCGCGCTGTTGTCAAAGGAGCGATCGTTTGCTTGCATCAAATTGATGCATGTCAGCTATTAGGCGTGGGCGCTGATTGGAAATACGAGAGACAAGGTGGCTTGGTTAGTCTCAAAAAAATCGTGGATGCGTTTCGCGGCTTGATGCTTTCGGGTAAGGACTTGTTATCAGTTCAGAGATGGGTCATGTTCAATTACTTGATCGGTAACAGTGATGCACATGCCAAAAACATTTCATTGATGGTCACCAGTCACGGCTATACGCTTGCTCCTTTTTATGACTTGCTGTGTGTGCAAGCCTATGGTGACAATGAATTAGCACTGTTCATTGGGGATGAGAGTACCTACGATGCGGTCGGCGCTCATTCTTGGGAGGCTTTTTGCGAGGACTGTGGTTTCGGTTTCAAACCGACCATGAGGCAGTTCAGAAAAATGGCTCAAGATATACGTAAGTCTTGGGATAAGACTGTGGCCACGGCTGTCAGTCAGCACCAAATTAGCGAGGCGGAGAAGGCGCTTATTGATCGCATAGGAGCTGTCATTGATACAAACACCAAAGCGGCCCTTTCGATGACCGCAGCCTAAATAAACGAATCTTATTTCTAAGCCCAGTCAGTCATACCTGATTGGGCTTTTTCTTTGCCACGTCGATCTCAAGACCTAGTCGGTTCAGGGCGTGGCGAATTTAGCGCTATTTTCGCCATCCCATTTGGTAAGCAGGTGGCTTAAGCGGAGTCCCACCAGATTGGTGAACTAGAGATATCGCACAAGT
>CALKUJ010000112.1 GCA_937996825.1 uncultured Polynucleobacter sp.
TTGCCAGTCAAAGTAACTGATGTGGTTCGTTCTAACTTGACTCGCAGCGGAGCGATTCGAAATGTCGAGAGTGGATCTGCTGAGTTGGGTTGGGACATTAATCCTGATTACAAATCATGGTCGGCTCGCGGCGCTGATGCTTTGGCGGTTGGTAATGTCACCAAGTTATCTGATGGTCGTTTTGAAATTCGTTACCGTTTATTTGATATTCGTAAAGGCGAAAGCTTGGGCGGGATTGTGGTCACGGTGGGCGTTGAGGATTTGCGCTTGGCGGGGCACAAGATTGCTGATGACATCATTCAAAAGATTTTGGGTGAGCGCGGTATTTTCTCCACGCGTTTATCTTATGTGATTCGTTCTGGTAAGAGTCATCGTTTGGTGATTTCTGATTCTGATGGTGAAAACGCTAAGCCGGCTCTAGCAAGCAATGAACCAATCATTTCGCCTACTTGGTCACCAGACGGTAAAAAAGTTGCCTACGTTTCGTTTGAGTCACGCAAACCTGTGATTTACGTTCATGAGTTAGCAACCGGGCGCCGCACTGTTCTTTCAAATCAGAAAGGTAATAACAGTGCACCTTCTTGGTCGGTGGATGGCAGTCAACTGGCCATGGCTCTATCAAAAGACGGCAATACCCAGATTTACAAAATCAATGCCAATGGCACTGGTTTGCAGCGTTTGACCAGGGGTTCATCGATTGATACAGAACCACAATGGTCGCCAGATGGTAAGTCTATTTATTTCACGAGTGATCGTGGCGGCAGTCCACAGATTTATAGGATGCCGATTGCTGGTGAAGCAGCTGGTGCTGCGCAACGAGTGACTTTTAAACATTCCTTTGTGACCAGTCCGCGTTTGTCACCAGATGGTAAAAACTTAGCTTACATCGCTCGTGTTTCTGGAGCTTATCGCTTACATCTGCAAGATTTGGCCACAGGAGAGGTCACAGCTTTGAGCGATGGTACTCGTGATGAAACGCCGACTTTTGCTGCTAATGGACGTTACATCCTCTATGCCACCCGTGCCGCTGGTAAGCCAGTTTTGATGGCTGTATCTATCGATGGCAAAAACAAGCAAACTTTGAGTTTGCCGGGCGCTGATATTCGTGAACCAGCCTGGGGTCCTTTCATGGACTAACGTTCCCAAAAGGGCTGACAAAAGGACTGAATTTGATACTGAATTCATCTTAATTTGATACGATAGGGCTTAATTCATCGAATTAAGCCTTTTTTGATGAAAATTAACTAATAAAAATGAAGCATATAAAACTTAGATACACAGATTCATTAATAATTATTTAGACTGGAGAAAATCATGAAAGAATTTTCAATTGCTCGTCGCGCAACTATTTTGTTGTCAGTGGCTTTGTTGACAGCTTGTGCATCAGGCGTGAAGTTAGATGACGTTGATGGCAAAGGCAAGGGTGGTACTGATTTCAGCGCACAGCCATGGAATGATCCAAAGAGCCCATTGTTCAAGCGCAGCGTTTATTTTGACTTTGATAGCTACACTGTTAAGTCTGAGTACCAAGCAACATTGCAAGCCCACGCTAATTACCTAAAAGCCAATAAAGATCGTAAGATCAAAATTGAAGGCAACACAGATGAGCGCGGTACAACTGAATACAACTTGGCATTAGGTCAACGTCGTTCAGAAGCTGTGCGTAAATCATTGACATTGCTTGGTGTGCCTGATTCACAGATCGAAGCAGTGAGCTTTGGTAAAGAAAAACCAAAAGCACAAGGTAGCAATGAGGCAGCTTGGCAAGAAAATCGTCGTGCTGACATCGCTTATTAATTCACTTAAATTTATTTAAGAAAAGAACACTCATGCAGCAATCAAAGTGCTTTAGTTTTCTGCAAAATTCAACAGCGGCTTTGGCCGCTGTTGTTTTTGTTAGCCTATCTTTCACATCCACTGCTAGTTTTGCTTTCATAGAAGATGGTGAGGCACGCCGCGCTATTTTAGATTTGCGAGCGCAACTCTCTGCGAGTCAAAAAGCCCAGGTTGAGCTTCAAAATCAATTGGATGAATTAAATCAAGAAACCGCTAAATTGCGTGGTCGATCAGAAGTCTTGGAAAAACAAGTTGAAGAGTTAACGGCGCAACAGAAAACTTTTTATCAAGACTTGAACGATCGCATGAAAAAACATGAGCCTCAAGTGATGGAGATTGAGGGTGTTCAAGGCAAAGTTCAGCCTGGCGAAAAAGAAGCCTATGACGCTGCATTAAAGGCTTTTCAAGATGGTAATTTAAAGAAAGCTGATACAGGTTTTCAGGCCTTTGTTAAAAAATACCCAAACAGCCCCTACTGGCCGTTGGCTCAGTTTTGGCTAGGAAATTCTGAGTACGCTCAAAAAGATTACAAATCAGCAATCACAACACTGCAAACCATGGTGAAACGTTATCCTTTGCATGGACGTGTGCCTGATGCATTGTTAACACTAGCCAATAGTCAGATTGAAGCGGGCCAAAAGCCAGCAGGTAAAAAAACTTTGGAAAATTTAATTGCCAAGCATCCTGATAGTGAGGCTGCTGGTCTAGCCAAGCAAGCTCTTAAACGCTTGAAGTAATTTGGAATGATGTATGTCATTTGATTTTGAGATGATGCGAGCTAGAAAATCTGGCGCTCCCGCAGTGGTTCTTTTATCGGGTGGCTTGGATTCTGCAACAGTTTTAGCAATTGCGAAAAAGCTTGATTACGCTGTTTATGCATTGTCGTTTCGTTATGGTCAGAGGCATTCATCAGAGTTGGATGCTGCTACACGAGTAGCAAAATCTTTGGGTGCAGTTGAGCATCAAATCATTGATTTAGATTTGCGTCGCTTTGTGGGCGGTTCTGCTTTGACAGATGACGCCTATGATGTGCCAACCAGCCCGGGTGCTAACGATGAAATCCCTATCACCTACGTTCCCGCCCGCAATACCATCATGCTCTCGGTAGCATTGGGTTGGGCTGAAGCATTGGGTGGTTTAGATATTTTCTTTGGGGCTAATGCGGTTGATTACTCTGGCTACCCAGATTGTCGTCCTGATTATGTGAAGTCTTTCGAGGCAATGGCCAATTTGGCGACCAAGGTTGGTGTTGAGTCTCATCAAGAATCCACACGTTTTAGAGTGCATGCTCCGATCATTCAAATGAGCAAGGCTCAAATCATTCAGACTGGTATGTCTTTGGGTGTTGATTTTTCTCAGACAGTGTCTTGCTATCAAGCCAATTCAGAAGGCTTGGCCTGTGGCCAATGTGAATCCTGTCGCCTGCGCAAAGAAGGTTTTAAAGCTTCAGGTATTCCTGACCCGACTCACTATCTTTAGAGTTGTGGAAGTAAAGAAATGAAAAAAGCCGGTCAAGCATAAGCTTCACCGGCTTTTTATTTAGTTTACTGATGCTGTATTTACTTCAATGCAGCAAACACGCTTGCAGTGATGGCATCGACAGAACCAGTGCCTTCAATTTTGCGATAAGCAGGAGCCGGAACTTTGGCTTCTGGATCACCATTCTTTGACCAGGCAGAGTAGTACTCAACCAATGGTCTTGTTTGAGCGTCATAAACATCTAAACGCTTTTTAACGGTTTCTTCTTTATCGTCTTCACGCTGAATCAAGTCTTCACCAGTTTCATCATCCTTGCCAGCCACTTTCGGTGGATTGAATGTGACGTGATAAGTGCGACCTGAAGCAACGTGTACGCGACGACCGCTCATACGATCAATGATGGCGCTAAAAGGTACGTCGATTTCTAAAACGTAATCAATTGGAACGCCCGCATCTTTCATGGCTTGCGCTTGAGGAATGGTTCTTGGAAAACCATCAAACAAATAACCTTTACTGCAATCAGGTTGGGTTAAACGATCTTTAACAAGACCAATGATGATTTCATCAGAAACCAAACCACCAGAATCCATCACTTTTTTAGCTTCGATGCCAAGCGGTGTGCCAGCCTTAACAGCTGCACGGAGCATGTCACCAGTAGAAATTTGGGGAATACCAAACTTCTCACAAATAAATTTAGCCTGCGTGCCTTTGCCAGCGCCTGGTGCGCCCAATAGGATCAATCGCATGGTTAACTCCCTTTTATTATTGAATCAGGTAATGCAAAATTTAAAAAAGTATAAGAGTAGGCTGATTGCTTGACAGCTTGCTGACTCTTTCTAATATCTGAGGGATTTTCCCATTATTTACCCCTGAAGGCTAATTTTTGACCCTAGGACTTACCCAGGCTGGCAAAAACTTGACGGACACGCTCTAAATCCTCTGCTGTATCAACGCCTGGGGGTGGGGCCTCATCAGTCAGTAAAACTTGGATAGCGTGACCATGCCAGAGGGCTCTGAGCTGTTCTAGAGCCTCAGCTTCCTCGATCGGGGCTGGTGAAAGCTTCGAGAATTTCTTTAAAAAGCTGGCTCGATAGGCGTACATCCCAATGTGTCGGTAGCACTGCGCTTGGAATTGCTCCGGATTGCGACTAAACGGAATAGCAGAGCGTGAAAAATAAAGTGCCTGATGAGACTGGTTCATGACCACTTTCACCACATTAGGGTTGTTGATTTCAGCAAGGTCATGAATCGCCAAGGCTGTGGTTGCAATCGATGCTTGGGGATGTTGCGATAGTGTTTTTGCAACATCGGTGATCAAGTCGGGAGGTATCAAAGGTTCATCACCTTGCACATTGACAACGATTTCATCATCTTGCAAATTGAGTTTACTGACAACTTCGCTCAATCGATCTGTGCCTGTTGGATGATCTTTGCTGGTCAACATAACATCCAAACCATGGGCTTTACAGGCATCAAAGATACTTTGATCATCCACTGCAATCACCACCCGTGAAGCTCCAGACATCAGTGCACGCTCTGCCACCCTGACCACCATGGGCTTGCCAGCAATATCAGCCAATGGTTTATTGGGTAAGCGAGTCGAGGCTAAGCGCGCAGGAATAACAACCAAGAATGGGGTGTCAGGCTTCATTGGGTTTTGTTTTTATAGATTTGCTTCTATGGTTTATTCATCAGGTCTTATTTAGATGGATTCAATTCACGCGCTTCATTCACCAGCATGACTGGGATATCGTCGCGAATTGGAAAAGCCAATTGATCGGCTTTGCAAATCAATTCATTCGTCTGAACATCGTGATGTAAAGGAGATTTGCAATTTGGGCAGACCAAAATATCAAGTAAACGTTTATCCATGATGTGTCAGCAAGTGAGTGATTGGGTCATCTTAACAAGTGGTGTTTGGATTTGAAGAAAAACTTGAAACTAAATTTTTTCTTTGAATCAAGGTTTAGGTCTTTTTAAAATCTCAAGCATTTGCACAACAAAGTCATTTGGCAAATCCACCGTTATAGGTAAAACCCAGATACGCTCATCATCCTTATAGTCGTTGAGTTGTTTGCATTTTACGGCATCCTTCTCAGTGATGAGTATCACTTTTGCAGTATTTTCTTTGAATGGATTGGTGGCAAAGTCAAAATGATCTGGTAACGCCATTTCTTGAAACTTCAATCCACTGGATCTCAATAAATCAAAGTATTTCTTTGGGTTGCCCAAGCCTGCTGCTGCCAATATCTGTCCCTCAATAGCATCGTCAGGGTTCAGGAGTTGGGTGATGTCATTCAAAGCCATCCGATGGGATGGTGATCTGAGTTGATAAAGCTGATCAGTTTTAACGGACAGTTCAAAGTTAGGAGCGTCCTGAAAGAAAAGCGGTACACCTTCAGAATTGGTGGTTTCAGGGCTGGCGATATTCAAGGTGAAGTCGCGGGCGCGATCAGGTTTTTCTCTAAGTGGTCCTGCAGGCATCAACCATTGATTACCTTCCTCTCTCGCATCACGCACCACTAACTCAATATCTCTGCCACCTTCTCTGGCTGGCCAACGTTTGAGTTGGTAATGCTGTAAGCCATCATCACTGATGATCACGTTCACCTCGGGGTGTTTGATCAGTAATGCTTTTGCTGCTTTGACGCGATGACTGTGAACCATGATGGGGGTTTGTTGATGAGCTAATTGCTGAGCCATGTAGCATGGCTCGTCACCGTGTTCACTGGGCAATGATTCTGGAGTGACTTCCTCGGGCACTAAATTGAGATTCGATGAATCACTTTGATAGCCTCTAGAAATGATGCCTGGTTTGAAACCATGAGAGTGCAAAACTTTTGCAATGGCCAAAACAGTTGGAGTTTTACCTGTGCCACCCACACGAATGTTTCCAACAATCACCAGCGGCACTGGAATCGAACTGCTTCTAAGTATGCCTAAGGCATAAAGAGCTTTTCTGAGATTTGTTAAGCAGCCAAAGATAATTGATACAGGCCATAGCAAGAGAGCTTTTAAACCTCTTTTTTCCCAAAATGCAGGTGCTTGCGTGTGTTTGTTTTGGCTCATGGCGCCCATGCTACTTTGACTTTGATTGGGTGGCAAACACGATATTCGGCAAATTTGCATTGCGTGCTGCTTCCATCACTTGCATGACAGCTTGATGAGGTGTTTTGCCATCTGCAGCAATGATCACCACCGGACCATTATCACCGCCGGTATTTTTGGCAGACTGACTCAGGCTTTGTGCCAACTGATCAATGGCCACTCGTCTTCCATCAATGGCCACTCGTCCATCTGATGAAATCGCCACAGAAATATCTTTTGGTTTACTTTTTGATGCAGCCCCTTCAGCAGCTGGCAAAGTGATGGATAACTCTTGATAGCGAGTGAAGGTGGTGGAGATCATCAAGAAAATCAAAATCACCAACAGAACATCGATGAAAGCAATTAAGTTGATTTCAGGAGCTTGTTGTTGACTGTTTGGCGCGCTTGATTTTCCTGAGGAGAAAAGGCTGCGATTATTTTGACGAAAAAGCATGACGGTCAATCAAATGCTATTCAAATGAGCGAGTAATTTTTTTGCTGCTGCATCACACTCACGTTGGCGCTTTTCGGCCATTGCTTTGAGACCTCTCCATCCTGCATATGCTGGAATAGCAATCAACAAGCCGAAGGCTGTGTTGTACAAAGCAATCGAAATACCATTGGCCAATTGTTGAGGATTGGCACCAACACCTTGATGGCTGCCAAAAATTTCAATCATGCCAACAACCGTGCCAAACAATCCTAAAAGAGGGGCAATCGTGGCAATCGTTGCCAAAGCGCCTAAATAGCGTTCTAACAAAATAGTGACAGACTCAGCAGCATCTTGCATGGCTGCAATGATTTTTTCTTCTGAGCCACCTTGTGCTTTTTCTAAGAGGGCTGCCGCCAAAATCTGTCCAAGGGGTGCGGCGTCTGATAATGCTTTTGTTGCATCCTGAGCGGTTTTGGGCTGTTTTAGAGCGCCAGAACTGGCCAACTGGATAGCGCCTTCCAATAACTGTGGTGGGGTGATCCGTTTGGCCTGTAAAAACCAAATTCTTTCGAAAAGAATGGCTAAAGCGAGGATGGATGTGAGTAATAAAGGCCAAACTGGCCAGCCAGCGGCAATAAGAATTGTGTACATACCCTATACTTTAAACGATGGAATTGTGTGGGTATCAAAGGTCTGTGGGAAAAAGCATCAAGCTTGTGGATAACTATGTGAAAAACTTTCTTTAAGTTGCTCGCTAAGCCCTTGATTCTTTGTTGTAGGCGCAAATTTTCAAAAAATGTAAGTTAAATAATATGTTTAAAATCAACTACTTGTATGAGTTTAATTGGTTTTAATCGGAGTTTGGGGTAGCTGCCCCAGTTTTTAATTGGTCCTGTGGATAGTTATTAACCGCGAAGCCATATAGTTACTAATTTGACGTGAATAAATGACCGAAATATCAAAAGAAATTATTGGGGTTGGAGATCTGAACCGCGCCATTGCCAGTGTTTTGGAAGAGGGCATTGGTAGTGTTTGGGTTCGAGGGGAGATTTCTAACTTCAAGGCTTATGAAAGCGGACATTGGTATTTCTCTTTGAAGGATGCCGAGGGTCAAATTCGATGTGTCATGTTCCGCGGTAGAAATGGTCAAGTGGGTTTCGTGCCCAAAGAAGGTGACTTGGTTGAAGTGGCCGCTAACATTTCTGTGTATGTCCCACGGGGTGATCTGCAGTTAAACGTTGGGATGATGCGCAGAGCTGGCCAGGGTGGTTTGTATGAAGCCTTTTTAAAACTCAAAGAGAAGTTGGGTAAAGAAGGTCTATTTGATGAGGATGTCAAACGACCCCTGCCAAAACATCCAAGGCGTATTGCAGTGATCACATCACCTCAAGCAGCTGCATTAAAAGATGTTCTCAGTACCTTGGCCAGAAGGGCGCCTCATATACCCGTCACAATCTTTCCAAGCTTGGTACAAGGGGTTGATGCACCCTTAGCTCTGATCAAAGCTCTAGAGGCCGCTTATGCGGCTCATAAGGCAGATGAAATAGATGTCATTCTCTTGGTAAGAGGTGGTGGCAGCATTGAAGATTTATGGGCGTTCAATGATGAGGGCTTGGCCAGGGTGATTGCCCAATCTCCAGTGCCTTTGGTGTCTGGGGTTGGTCATGAGACTGATTTCACAATCGCGGACTTCGTCGCAGATGTGCGTGCCCCAACACCAACGGGTGCTGCTGAATTGGTCACACCAGATCGAAAGGCTCTATTGCAAGACTTAGCCAGCCTCAGTCAAAAAATGTCTACACGCGTCAGTCAAAGAATTGATAAAGAGGCTCAGCGTTTAGATCAATTGTCATTAAGGCTTTCCCATGCCTTGCCAAATCCGGATCGTATGAAAGAGAAGATTGAACAATTGACGATGCGTTTAGATCAATCTTGGCAAGTCAGGGTCAATGTTTATTCAGAAAAACACCGCAGCTGGGCCAGTCATTTAGAGCTTTTAAGCCCTCAAAGAACCTTGGACAGAGGTTATGCGATTCTTTTGAACAATGAAGGTCAGGCTGTTCGCGATCCAAAGAGCATTCATCAGGGTGATCAAGTCGACGTTCATTTGGCTTTGGGCAGCGCCCAGATTGAAGTATCAAAAGTAAGCCTTTCGGCAAAAACAATTTCAAAAGAATAGAATAGCGTTTTAGTTCAGTCACACCACTCAAAGATCAATAGGAGATTTTATGGAACACACATTGCCACAGTTACCGTATGCACTAGATGCATTGGCACCACACATTTCAAAAGAAACATTGGAATTCCATTACGGCAAGCATCATCAAACTTATGCCACTAACTTGAATAACCTCATCAAGGGCACAGAATTTGAATCAATGAGCTTGGAAGAGATTGTTAAAAAGTCTTCAGGTGGTGTGTTCAATAACTCTGCTCAAGTATGGAATCACACTTTTTACTGGATGGGTTTGAAGCCAAATGGTGGCGGTGCTCCAACAGGTGCATTGGCTGATGCGATCAATGCCAAGTTTGGGTCTTTTGAGAAATTCAAAGAAGAGTTCACAAAGTGCGCGGTTGGTACATTTGGTTCAGGTTGGGCTTGGTTGGTGAAGAAGTCTGACGGCACTCTTGATTTGGTTTCAACCAGCAATGCTGCAACACCTTTGACAACAGATGCCAAGCCTTTGTTGACATGTGACGTGTGGGAGCACGCTTACTACGTTGACTACCGCAACGCCCGTCCAAAATATGTTGAGGCATTCTGGAACTTGGTTAACTGGGACTTCGTAGCAAAGAATTTTGCCTAAGCTATTAACTTCTTAGGTTCTTAAGCTCTTAAGTTCTAAGCACTCAGTAACATCAAACAAAAAACCTCTTGGTTGAATAGACCAAGAGGTTTTTTTATATGGTTTCAAATAAAACTAGCGACGCGAAAACTAACAACTAGAATGCCGATTGCAGGAGTTAAAACAGCAACATTAGCTTCCTATTAACTCAGTCCCTGAAGTTATTAAAGTTCAGTGGTGCTTCTTCAACGTCTTTGCGAAGCATGGCCATGGTTGTTTGAAGATCATCTCTCTTGGCGCCAGTAACACGCACTGCATCACCTTGAATGCTCGCTTGAACTTTGATCTTGCTGTCTTTGATAATTCGCACAATCTTCTTGGCAAGTTCAGTGCTGATACCTTTTTGGATCTCAACAATTTGCTTGAGCTTGTCGCCTGAAATCTTTTCAAGCTTGCCGTCTTTTAGAAAGCGCACATCCACATTGCGCTTGGCTAATTTGGCCAGAAGCACATCACGAACTTGTCGTAACTTAAAGTCATCGTCACCATAAAGAGTGAGTTCTTCACCTTTTTGTTCGATTCTGGCATCTGATCCTTTGAAATCGAAGCGTGTTGAAATTTCTTTATTGGCTTGCTCCAGAGCATTTTTTACTTCAATCATGTCTGGTTCACATACAACGTCAAATGAGGGCATGGGTCACCTAAAAATCAATTGAAAAGTTAATCACAGTTAAGATTGTGGCATGAAGATTGAATTAAATGCCACATTACGCGAACACAATACCTTTGGTTTTGATGTGTCTGCCCAATATTTGGTCCATTTGACCGAAGTTGTGGATGTGCCTGAATTGATTCAAAAAGCTCAAAAAGACAATGTCCCTTGGCAAATCTTTGGTGGCGGCAGTAATTTGGTCTTGGCCAAAGATCTGGTCGGTTACACCGGCTTGATGGAAATCAAGGGGCGCCAACTTTTAAGAGAAACCGCCACGCATTTTTATATTGAAGCGATGGCAGGAGAATCGTGGCACGAGCTCGTGCATTTGTCTTTAGCCAATCATTACGATGGCTTGGACAATTTGGCGCTCATTCCTG
>CALKUJ010000113.1 GCA_937996825.1 uncultured Polynucleobacter sp.
ATCAAGCCAATTTTTCAGCAGCCATAGTAGCAGTCAACTTGCTGTAGTGCCGTTCTTTCATTGCAGCACTTTTACCTATCTGCTTGATTAGCGTGTGAGGTTGTACCATGATGCTCTACTATTGCTAACCATCACAGCATCCCTATTCTCTTTAACCCAATAACTATGCTAAAAATTTTGAAGCTTGTGGGTCTTTTTCTAATTTATAGCTTGATGGCTTTAAGTGTTTTTGCACTGCCCATTTGCATAATTTATTTGTTGTTTGCTGACACTAAATCAACAGTTGAAATCCTTTTGTTTGCAGCTACAGAGTACGTTCTTCTCTATGCAATCTTTGCAGGCACTTCAAAGCTACTGACCAACAAGCGTACAGCAACTGTTACAAAACTCTTGCTAACCGCACTGCTGATCGGTGTTGCTGTGCAGTTCATTTCAAATGCGCCTTCGGGCTGCGTCAACACCCGACACATTGACTGCGATTAGCTAAGAGTTTTTACTCCGTGGCATCCAACTTGTGCTTCTGCAAGTTCCATTCAATAACTAGCCGCTCTTCGACTACAGCTTCAATTTTTGGAATGTAAGCAACGGCATCAGCTTTAGTGAACATCTTGCCTTGGTCACGGGCTAGCAGCCTTTGAATGGTTTTTTCATCTTCAAAGTACTCTTCAGCCGGCAACTTCATTGCTGCTGTTACACCTTTATCCCAAACTTTTGATGCAACATCGTTTGCAAAGCAAACTTGGGGTTTTATCTTGTCATGCTCGTAGCACTCTTTGCTTAAAGCAATTAGCCCCGACATTCCCTCTTCCAAGTAAACACCTAGTATTGTGCTTGCCGCATCTTCTGCGTCTTCTTGATAGTTATATGCTGTTGCTGTCAAGCTCCAAACAACGAATCCCGCAACAACAGTAACTACTGCAATGCCAAACCAGATTTTTTTAGATTTCATTATTTAGGAATTTCAACGTGCAGTATGAAATGACAAGAAATCTACGACTTCTTCACATTCAAAATTTTTAGCAATCGACAATGCCGTTGATTTTTTTTCATTCATTAGTTGCACATTAGCGCCTGCATTCACAAGCAACTTCACTACATCAATATGATTGTTTCTTGCCGCATACATAAGTGCTGTACTGCCATTAAGCGACTTTACGTCGTAATCTACACCATAGTCCAACAACTCTTTCACTCTTGCAGCTTTCCCCTCTGCACTTGCAACCATTAATTCAGTGAGTGCATCGCCATCAATTTTTTCTTTGTACTCTTCCTGTTTAAGCTCTTCTTCATCAAGCCCCCGCCTTCTTATCCAATCAAAAATTAGGTAGCCTACATAGACTGCTGAAATCAGCAATCCCACCCATGAGTTTGCGAGTATGGTTGCAACTGCTTTTGCTATGCCCATCACAACAAAAACCCCCAGCAAACTCAATATCACCCTCTTTTTATTGATAGGCGCCTTTCTCCTTTGCTTCATGTCGATCGGTTGCACAGGTCTGGGGGGTAACAACTCTCCTCGCTCTGTAAAAATCTCTTCAATTGCTTTGTGAGCTTCGTCTGTGAGTTCGTCACCCAATGCACGCTTCTCCAACAGATGCTCACTTGTGTACTTAGAAAAATTTTCTTTATATCTATTCATATGCAAATGCTTTTCCCAGTTCTTGTATGAGTCAACTTTGCCTCTATCACTGCCAAGCCGCCAACATAGCAGCTTGTGACATGTGTATAGAAAGCGTCTCCAGCTCCTTGTCTGTGCCAATTACTTCTACAGTCAAGTTCCTTCGCCACGTTTTCACTCTAACCTTCGCGCCAGCATAGTCGTCCTTACCTGCGTACTCCACGTCATACTGCGGCAGCAATTCATCGGCAGGCGTTACAGAGCGTACGGTCGTGAGGAAACATGGTTGGTAGATTGCGTCCAACTCCCATGTTTCGGTCATTTCGCTCTTTGACTTGTTGTGCAAGGACTGGATAACGTCACGCACATCTTGCTCATCCATGCCGACCATTTCAGGCACTTCGCCAGTAATGTCTGTTTTTTCATCCAAGCGCCGCAGCACTGTTTTGTAAAACGTAGCTGTGTTCATGGCTTCAAGTGCATTTGTGAATGACACTCGCGCCCATTCATCAAAACGTTTTTCAAGCTCTAGCCTTACTTCGGGAGCTGCTATCGTGGCTTTAGATTTAGTCATGCTAGTACTCCTGCTTCAAGTAGGTTTTTTCTTCTTGGCCTTCAACTCATCACGCAGTGCGTCAAGGGCTGGCTTGTTTTGCATTGCAAGTGACAAGGTAATGCCACTACACATTTCCGTGAAGTGCAGCATGTCATCGCTCTGTGTTGTTCTAAGCATTTGAGCGATTTCATCATCGTCACTCATTTCGCCAACACTTGCGAACGAGTTAATCAAGGCGACTTGTACGTGGTTATAAAACTTGTCAATCATTGCTTGGCTTGTACGAACTTGCTTGGCAATTTGTGCAGTAGGAATCCCCTTCAAAATCAACTGCGTAATAGCGTAGTGACGAAGGCTATACAGAGTGCGATCTTCGCCAGTGATGCCACATTTCAAGATGTTCATTTCATTTAGCAGTTGCTTGAATTGCTTAGTTAGCTGGTTAGGCTGCGTGCCGTCCCTTGTTCTAAACACGAGCAGTTCGCTTTTACTTTTTAGAACATCAAATATCGTCATACCCTTAAATTCGGGAGCCATTTCAACCAATCTAACCAACACAGGCCACACTTCGCGAGGCAGTCGTGCAGCAGCAGGTTTACTTTTGGTCGTGGTTTTGCCCTTTTGTATGTAGGCAATCAACCCAAGTTCTTCTTTGTCATTTTTTGGAAGCAGCGTTTCAATGTGTCGCCACTCCAAGTAGTCCATCTCGGTTCCGGGTCTAAAGCCCGTAACTGCTGCAAACGGAACGTATTGCATCAACAGTTCACGCAGCAATTGACTGCGACTGTTTCGCGTATTTGCCACCCAACTTGGCATGTAATCACCCATTGCCAGCACTTCGTCATGGCTAAAGTCAGGTCTCCTTGCGCCGTGTGCGCCTGTATTCTTTAAGACTGGCTTTTGCAGCTTAGTCATGTAGCCACGCTCAATCGCATAGTCAAACACCAAGTTCAATGCGGCGTTGTGATTGGCTTGAGTGCTGTAGGCCAACTCCTTGCCTGCATTTTTTCGACGCTTTGCACAAAACTGGCTAAACATCTGCTGGTCAATGCAGTCGATGTTGTGGTTGCCAAAAAACGGGATTAGGTGGACGTTAATCGCTGATATGTAGTCGTGGTTGCTGCCTCGCTTTGCTTTATCCAAGGCAATTTTTTCCTGCAAGTTACGCAGTACAACCTCTGCAACTGCCCTAAATTTTTTGGAGATTACTGGATAGCCTTTTTTAGCAAGCGCCTTGGCATCGCGCCACAAGTCGTAAGCAATTTCCTTTGCTTCTTCCGCATCGCTTGTGCCCGTTGTTTTACGCATCCATCGGTTCAAAGCATCGACTTTGTAATGCGCCTGCCAACGTGCTGTATCTGTGCGGCGCACAATACGGATGGAATTTGGCTTAACGACTATGGATTCTTCGCTTAAATCGGGCATGGGCCAGATACTAGGTGCAGTCTTAAAAGTTTGCAACCATTTTTTTACCGTGTAACGAGTGTGTAACGTTAAAAACAATAAAAAAAGCACTTAGGCTTTCGCGTAAGTGCTTGATTTAACTTATAAAAAGTGGTGGCCTGGGGCAGAATCGAACTGCCGACACGCGGATTTTCAATCCGCTGCTC
>CALKUJ010000114.1 GCA_937996825.1 uncultured Polynucleobacter sp.
ACTTCTTCATCATATGTATGACTAGTTTTCGCACGCATATCTCTGAAGTGCCGCCATTCAGGCCACGCACTAAGCAACAAGCCTTGCTCATTGCCCGAACGAATTAGGTACTGAAAATCTGCACCATCAAACTCGGTTGGATTGGCTGATGCTGCTTCCAAATAACGTTTGAGCATTTTGTGAGACAACTCATAGGTGAACTCAAATCGCTGAATCAATCCATCGCGAATTTGAATATCTGCTGTGTTGCTTTGATAGCGGGTCAGCCCCTCTTCAAGGCGTTGTACTGCATTGCTCAAGGGTGTTAATTCGAGTGTCATGTCGCCTTATTCCTTAAAACTCATATCCAAGTTGTTTGAATTTTTTACGAATCAGATCATCTAATTCAGCACCCTTAGCCATTTGCTCACCAAGCTTCTCTGTGAGTTTTTGCATCTTCTCGGCAAAGGCTTCGTCATCATCTTCTACGTCCTCAGCGCCTACATAGCGACCGGGAGTCAACACATGACCGTGCTGGGCAATCTCAGCCAGTGGAACGCTGCGACAAAAACCTTTAACGTCCTGATACTCTCCCTCCTCACTACGCCATGCAGCCACAGTTTGGCTAATGCGATCAATCACCTCATCGGTCAGCTCACTTTGAACACGACTGATCATGGAGGCCTGTTTTCGAGCATCGATGAACAACACTTCGCCTTTGCGCTTTTTCTGCTTGGCTAAGAACCATAAACAAGCAGGAATTTGTGTGTTGAAAAATAATTGTCCGGGCAGCGCGATCATCACTTCGACCACATCGGCCTCAACCATAGCAGCGCGGATTTGACCTTCACTATTTTGGCTAGAACTCATGCTGCCGTTGGCTAGCACGATGCCAGCACGCCCCGTGGGTTTAAGGTGATGCAAGATGTGTTGAAGCCAAGCGTAGTTGGCATTACCCTGAGGTGGCGTACCGTAAGCCCAACGCACATCCCCATCCAGACTCGCATGCCACCAGTCACTAATGTTGAATGGTGGATTAGCCAACACATAATCTGCACGCAGGTCAGGATGCTGGTTTTTGGTGAAGGTATCAGCAGGCTCTTTGCCTAGGTTGTAGTCCATTCCTCGAATAACGAGATTCATCGCAGCCAAACGCCAAGTTGTGGGATTAGCTTCTTGGCCGTAGATAGACACATCGCCTAACTTGCCGCCGTGGTCTTCGATGAATTTCTCTGACTGCACGAACATGCCACTTGAACCGCAGCAAGGGTCGTAAATTTGACCTTTACTAGGCGAGAGAACTGCGACCAATGTTTTCACGATGCTGGCAGGTGTGTAGAACTGTCCACCACGCTTGCCTTCGGCATTGGCAAACATACCGAGGAAATATTCGTAGACCTGTCCCAACACATCACGTGCAGTACTGGCGTTGTCACCAAAGCCAATAGTAGAAATCAAGTCAACTAGTTCACCCATCTTGCCATCGGGCAACTGTGCTCTTGCATATCGCTTGTCAAGAATGCCTTTGAGTTTTGGGTTCTCACTTTCAATCACAGTCAACGCTTCGTCAATGCGTTTGCCAATGTCAGGTGCTTTGGCAGCGGCACGAATTGCTTCCCAACGTGCAGATTCGGGAACCCAAAACACGTTGGCGGCTGTGTAGTAGTCACGCTCTTCTAGCTCTGCTGCAATGTCAGCATCACTTGCATCGCCAAAGTAGTACTCGTCGTTGGGGTCACGCAAACGAACAGTCAACTCTTGCTGCTTTGCCGCGAAGGTGTCCGATATGTACTTCAAGAAAATCAAGCCGAGAACAAGATGCTTGTACTCAGCAGCATCCATATTTGCTCTCAGCTTGTCAG
>CALKUJ010000115.1 GCA_937996825.1 uncultured Polynucleobacter sp.
ATCGAAGACATCCTCAACGGCGCTCAACCAGCAGGTTTGACCATGCAATGGTTAACTAGGAATAGTTTTCCTGCTAATTGGAGCAAGCAAGAGAAATTGTTTCAATGCATTCAAACTGCCTTAGCGACTGAATAACGGTTGCTGATACTGAAAAATTTAGACTGCAGGCACTTGCGCCCAGTCTGAGGTGTAGTCAGGCGATTTACGTTCTTGCCGCATGCCCCACTTCTCTCGCAAGTCGCCTCCACTCAACTTAATTGTTCCCCGACCAAAGCGAGAATTCAGACCATCTATGGCCGTCATCAACTTAGTGTCACTCGTCATGACAGGCTCGAGCCAGTCACCCTGAACCATAGTCACTGGCGAGATATAGCCCAACATAATTCCCGCCTTTTTGTACTTGTAACCATCACGCCAAAGCAGCTCAGCCACATGGTGCACCCAGCGGTTGATAACTAGACAGTCATTCGTTGGCTGCTGCAAAGGGACCGTCATACTCGGGTTGTATTGGGGCTGCTCGGGCCTGAAACGGTTGGTGAGAAAGTTGACCTGCACTAAAGCAGCATGCCCGTTCTGAGCCCGTAGTTTCTCTGTGGCAGTGGCCACAAATACGCTCAGCGCATCTTGAATCACAGCCAACTCTGTTACAGGCTTGCCAAAAGATCGACTACTGATGATTTGCTGTTTGTCGGGTGCGTGCTCTTCAAGGTCGATGCATGAGATGCTCAGCAACTCACGCTGCGTTTTCTCCATCACCACACCAAACTCGGATCGCAGGGTTGGCACATGCGCGTGGCGCAGGTCATGCACTGTCTGAACGCCGTGGACTGCCAGTTTCTTGGTGAGCTTGCGCCCTACTCCCCATACCTCTTCAACCGGGATCTGCTTGAGTAGCTTGGTCTTCTGCTCGTCGGTCAGCTCGTTGTAGTTGAAGACGCCTTTAGATCTAGGGTGCCTCTTGGCCACAAAGTTAGAAAGCTTTGCCAAAGTCTTGGTAGGACCAATGCCTACGCATACAGGTATACCAGTCCACTGCATCACTTGCTCTCGCATTTGGTAGCTGACATCGCGCAGTTTGGGTGTGCCAGTTAAATCCACAAAGCATTCGTCGATGCTGTAGACCTCTGTGCGAGGTGAGTAGGTGGAGAGCACATTCATGACACGATTAGATAAATCGGCATAGAGCGCATAGTTGCTGCTCAGCGCCAAGATACCGTGCTCTTCTGCAAGTGCTTTGCATTCGAACCACGGTTGCCCCATACGAACACCAATAGCCTTAGCCTCGTTGGAGCGCGATACGACACAGCCATCATTGTTAGACAAGACAACGACAGGTGTTGTTCTAAGGTCAGGTCGAAAAAGCCTCTCACAGCTCACGTAGAAGTTATTGCAATCGACCAATGCGAGTTGCTGTTTCATACCTGTTCAATGAGTGCAGTCCCAAGCATGATGGGTTTGACCAAGATTTTGTAAGTGTCTAAGTCGAACGCCGTCTGTGCATCGCCACTGTTGCCGTTAGTCTTTGAACACCAAGTGCCGAGATAGCGCCAGTTGTGGATGCGATGCTTTTGAGTCCAGCTGTCTGTTGCTTCAACTACGTCGATAGCGCCTGGGTAAGGCCACGCATGAACTTTCATATCCATCAAGGCGCTAAACAAACGCTGGTCGTGTTCAGCTCGAACTTCTTGACCGACACATGCACCTCGACAGGTTTTGATTTGGACTCCAAAGCAGCCGCGTTTGCTGAGCTTTTCTAAGCCGAGCAGGGCGTTACACAGCTCATGCTCTTTGGCTAGTTCTCTCAGCTTCTCTTGTGCAGAACGTTGAGAGCTGAATAGACCATACAGACCATCTTCTTGACCGATGTCGGTGTCTTTGCTGCTGACGATTTCAGGAGTAACACCATTGCCGCTATCAGCTAGGCGAATGGAGTTCATGTTTCTAAGACGTCTTAGCCGGATATTGAACAAAGGGCTATATGCCTTAATCATCTGTGCTTCAAGTAGCAGGGCTCCAATTTCTCCTGCCGTTTCAATGAAGTCAATCCTGCGTGTTTGGACAATCATGTTTGCTTCATCGGGCGTACGCAAGTGAGACAGAACGCGAGATCGAATATCAAT
>CALKUJ010000116.1 GCA_937996825.1 uncultured Polynucleobacter sp.
TGCAGTTGTCTTTGCACGTACAGCAAGTTCTCGCAGTCCAAATTGCACGCGCCACCTGCGACAGTGACCAATAGCCATTGGCCACGCAAGTCTTGGAGGTTAGACGCTTGGTCTTCAAGGTTCGTGATGGGCAAGTTGGGCACGTCACGGGGAGGAACGATCAGCTCGCCATAGGCCGTCGAGCTTTGAGGCCGAATAACGTAGTAGGTGAGGTAAGAAAGAATAACGGGCAAGGCGCAGACAAACAGCACAAGCAACAAATTGATGCGGCCTGATCGTGTCATGGCATCACCCGCAATGGCTGCATCGACGGGCGAAGGTAAGTCATAAACTGTCAACCCGATGGGTGTTGACTTATTGCTTGAAACTGGGTCAGTCATGTCTAATCTTTTGAATGATTTGAAACCATAAAAATAGTCCTGCACTGAGGGCTGCTAGTGCAAACCACTGCAGGGCATAGGCTCGGTTTTTGTCTGAGCCTGAGATGATGGTGGGCCAATTACGCACAAGTCCGTCAGATGGAGGTGCTACTTCCATCACGGTGGCTAAGACTTTCAGACCGGTATCTTTTTCAAGCTCTTGGATGGTTAGATTTTGCCTGAGAGATTGAAACACCTTAGTGTCTAAGCCCAGCGAAGGGGGTTGGGCCAATTCAATCATTCTTGAAGGCTCTTGCACCCACCTGCCTTGTACGCGTACACGACCAGTGGGTGTATGGATGGGCGGCAGCTTGTCGCTGAAGGTTCGATCTCGGGGGGCCCAGCCGCGTTGCACCAAGATGACTTCTCCTGATTTGAGTTTCAATGGCGTGAGGACCCAAAAGCCTGGCTGGCTTTGCATCGTTCGGTTGTTGAGAAAAACGGTCCATTGCGCAAGCCACTCTCCCTCGACATCGACCAACCGCTGTAAACCTTGCGCCTTGTTCATGCCTTGAATGAGGTCGTTGCTTGTGACAGGGGGGAGGGCCGCCTGTGCTTGCTCTTTTGCAAAGGCAGCTTCTTTGAATTGAGCACGGTTGAGTTGCCAAAAGCCTAAGCTCGTGGTTAAAGCCGACATGCTTAACGCGGCAACGAGTAGAAGCCACCAATGGGGTGAAAAGATAGATTGTGAAGTGAAACGAAATCGCATGGGTTAAACCGGATGCACAGCAAGGACAAAACCCAACATAATTGGATTCATGAAAATAATCATCGGTATCGCATTCTTGGGCATTTTGGTGAGCTTAGCAGCAGCAGGTCTGTATATGCTCAAAAGTGATGATGCCAAGAGTAAAACCAACCACATGGCGCGAGCACTGGCGCTTCGCATTGGTATTTCAGTGACTTTGTTCATTTTGATTTTGGCACTCTGGTCGTTAGGAATAATTCGTCCGACAGGATTAATCCCAAACTAACCGCACAAAAAAGGCCGTCGAAAGACGGCCTTTTTGTAGGTGGGATAGCGCTGGTTTTATAGCCAATAAACCAAAACGTACAGGCCCAACCAAACCACATCCACAAAGTGCCAATACCAGGCAACACCTTCGAATCCGAAGTGATGTTCAGCTGAGAAGTGTCCCTTTTGCAGACGCAAGGTGATGATCAACAGCATCAGCGTACCCATGAAGACGTGGAATCCATGGAATCCAGTCAGCAAGAAGAACGTAGAACCAAAGATGCCTGAAGACAGCTTAAGGTTGAGCTCTTGATATGCGTGAACATACTCGTAGCCTTGGCAAAACAAGAAAGTAGCACCAAGCAGAACCGTCATCCACATGAAGGTGATGGTTTTTGCACGTTCGTTCTTCAGCAGCGCATGATGAGCGATCGTCACAGTGACGCCTGATGCCAACAACAACGCCGTGTTGATGGTGGGTAGCCACAGGGCAGACATGGTTTGGAATGGCTCAATGATTTGAGCTGGTGAGGCTGTGATGCCCTCGCCAGTACTAGGCCAAGCTGCTTTGAATTCTGGCCACAAAACACTCACGTTGTCTTCGTTGCCAAGTGCTGGTACTGAATGGATACGAGCCCACCAGAGCGCGCCAAAGAAAGCACCGAAGAACATCACTTCAGAGAAGATAAACCAGCTCATGCTCCAGCGGTAGGACAGGTCGATCTTGTGACCGTATTGACCGCCTTCGCTCTCGGCGATCGCGTCGCCAAACCATTGGTAAAGCACGCCCAGCCAAAACACGAGGCCAAAGAACAAGCTGT
>CALKUJ010000117.1 GCA_937996825.1 uncultured Polynucleobacter sp.
CAATATCAATGTGTTTGTTGTGGTACTCCACTATTTGCCTCAGATACCAAATTTGATGCGGGATGTGGTTGGCCAAGTTACTTTCAACCGATTCAGGCAAGTCATATTGCTGAATATAAAGATGCTAGCCATGGCATGATCCGTACTGAAGTACGCTGTAAAAACTGTGACGCTCATCTAGGACATGTTTTTGAGGATGGCCCTGCTCCGACTGGATTAAGGTACTGCATCAACTCAGCATCGTTAAAATTCAAGGATGAAGCTTGATCAGTCAGTTGTGATCAAGTTAAACCTATAAAGTACTTATTAAAAAAAGAGAGTTATGAAATTTTTATTTGATTTACTGCCAGTTATTCTGTTCTTCATCGCATTCAAGATGGCTGATATTTATGTCGCCACCGCTGTGGCCATCATTGCCACGATTGCTCAGATTGGCTGGTTAGGTTTGAAATATCGAAAAGTTGAACCCATGCAATGGGCCAGCTTGGGCTTGATTGTGCTCTTTGGTGGTTTAACCATCGGTTTGCATGACAAGACTTTTATTCAATGGAAGCCCACTATTTTGTATTGGTTGTTTGCTGTCGGTCTTTGGGCCAGCGTGACTTTCTGGAACAAGAATTTGATACAAATGGCGATGGGTCAACAAATACGTTTTAAGCCTGAAGCTGAACAACAACTCTGGCCCCAACTGAATGTGGCTTGGAGTTTGTTCTTTTTGTTCATGGGTTTACTGAACCTGTATGTTGCTTATCAATTTGATGAGGCTACTTGGGTGAACTTCAAGTTGTTCGGTGGTATGGGGCTCTTATTTGCTTTTGTGGTGGCCCAGGGCTTTTGGCTGAACAAGTTCATTGATCACGAGGAAGCCTAAAATCATGACTGGCTTTTCCACATCTAAATCTCCCCCTGCACCCAGCTCTATTTCTATGGCACGCATGGAGAAGTACGAGTTGGCTCTAAAGGAAGCTTTGCCGATTGAGTCATTAAAGATTGATGATGAAAGTTACTTGCATGCTGGTCATGCTGGGGCTCAGGGTGGCGCAGGACATTACCGCATCTTCATCAAGTCCCCTTCTTTCAATGGTTTGCCTCGGGTACAGCAACATCGCCTGGTGTATGATGCTTTATCGGCTTGGATGCCCCATGAAATCCATGCTTTAGCAATTGTGATTCAGTAAGTTGCAGTAGTGATTCAACAATAGTGATTCAATATTTTTGGCTTTATTAACTTATAAAAAACTTAAAACATCATGAAGAAATTACTTCCTACATTGGCCCTGTCTGTTGCAGCCACCATGACCATCACGGGCGCTTTGAGCACCCCTGCTTTGGCACAAAATGCGGCGGTTGTTAACGGTAAAGCCATTCCAAAAGCAAAATTAGATAAATTGATCGCTAATTCTGGTCAAGGTAGTAATCCTGAGTTGCGTGAGCGCGCACGCGATATGTTGATCACCCGTGAGTTGATCAATCAAGAAGCCATCAAACGTGGCTTGGTGACCAATGACAACATCCAAGAACAACTAGAGCAAGCTCGTTTGAATATCTTGGTGGGTGCCGTGTTTGAAGATTACATCTCTCGTGATGGCGTGTCTGATGCCGAGCTCAAAGCTTCTTATGATCAGATCAAGTCTCAGTTTGAAGGTACTGAATACAAAGTTCGTCATATCTTGGTTGAAAAAGAAGCCGATGCTAAAGCCTTGATTGCAAAAATCAAAGCTGGTGAAAAGTTTGAAGATTTAGCCAAAGCAAGTTCCAAGGATCCAGGTTCTGCTGTTAATGGTGGTGATTTGGATTGGATGACACCACAAGCTTTGGTTCCAGAGTTTTCTAAAGCGATGGTGGCTTTGCAAAAAGGTCAGATGACGGATAAGCCTGTGAAGTCACAGTTTGGTTTCCATGTGATTCGTGTCGACGATGTTCGCCAAGCCAAAGTGCCTGAGTTGGCTGAACTTAAGCCTCAATTGATTCAGATGATGAGTCAAGATCAAAACTGGCAACGTGCTAAGTTTGATGAAATGCTTAAAAGACTTAAAGCCAAGGCAAAGATTCAATAAGCTGAAGTTTTTTAGTTGAAGCCCTACTATCAGAAGCCATCTTTTTAAAATAAGATGGCTTTTTTAATTGAGTCAATTGAAAGAGATTTTTCATGAGCTTGCATCGACAATTACAAGAATTAGCGGCCAACAATCAGAGCATCAAGGTGGGTTTGATTGGTGCGGGTAAATTTGGTTCGATGTATTTATCTCAAATACCCACTACTCCTGGTGTTCATTTGGTCGGTATTGCGGATTTGTCTCCGGCTGGGGTTAAGAAGAATTTAGAACGTGTTGGCTGGAAAGATGAGCAATCGAATGCCAAGTCTTTGGATGATGCGATCAAGACTGGGCAAACGCATATTTCTGAAGATTGGCAAGCCTTGGTGTCTCATCCAGCCATTGATGTGATTGTTGAATGCACCGGTCATCCGATTGCAGCTGTGGATCATTGTCTATTGGCGTTTGCTAACGGTAAGCATGTCGTGAATGTGACTGTTGAAGCAGACGCATTTTGTGGCCCTCTATTGGCTCAGAAAGCTCAAGAAGCTGGTGTGGTGTATTCCTTGGCGTTTGGCGATCAACCTGCATTGATCTGTGATTTGGTGGACTGGGCCAGAACCTGTGGCTTTCCAGTGGTGGCAGCTGGTCGTGGTCATAAATGGTTGCCTCATTTTTCAGAGTCGACCCCAGAGACTGTTTGGGGTAATTATGGTTTAACTCCTGAACAAGCCACACGCGGTGGATTAAACCCAAAAATGTTCAATAGCTTTTTGGATGGCTCAAAACCATCGATTGAGAGCACTGCAGTAGCTAACGCCACAGGTCTTTCAGTGCCGAGCAATGGTTTGCTCTACCCTCCGGCAAGCGTGGAGGATATTCCGTTTGTGACACGCCCTATTTCAGAAGGCGGAGTTCTAGAAAAGAAAGGCATGGTTGAGGTTATTTCTTCTCTAGAGGCGAATGGTAGAAAGATCCCTTATGACATTCGCATGGGTGTTTGGGTCACCGTTGAAGCTGAAACGGATTACATCAAGAATTGTTTTGAGGAATACAACGCTCACACGGATCCAAGTGGCCGATATTTCACCCTATACAAACGTTGGCATTTGATTGGTTTAGAGGTTGGCATGTCTGTAGCGAGTGTGGCACTTCGAAAAGAGGCCACGGGCGTGGCTCATTGCTGGAATGCCGATGTGGTGGCCACTGCTAAGCGAGATCTAAAACCAGGAGAAATCTTGGATGGCGAAGGTGGTTACACCGTTTGGGGCAAGTTATTGCCGGCAACTAAATCTGTAGCCATGGGCGGCCTACCCTTAGGCTTGGCACATGACATCAAGCTGATACGTCCAGTGAAAAAAGGACAGTCATTGTGTTGGGATGATGTGGCTGTTGATACCAGCACGCATGCTTATAAGATCAGACAAGAGTTAGAGACTAAATTCAAGTAGATTCATCATTTGAACTGATGATGAGAACTTATTGCTTTGATATTCGAAAAAGCATCAAGAAGACTTATTGATTTTTTGGATGAGATTTTTTGCTTCGGTCACGCTTTCAACGGCACCGGTTGCTTCGATCTTCTT
The DNA here is from genome assembly GCA_937996825.1 of uncultured Polynucleobacter sp. Lineage (GTDB taxonomy): Bacteria > Pseudomonadota > Gammaproteobacteria > Burkholderiales > Burkholderiaceae > Polynucleobacter. The sequence continues at coordinate 3,623 of CALKUJ010000117.1, forward strand.
GACCATTAAGCCAAGTATTTCTGCGCCATGCTCAATGCCCAATAAGCCGTAGTGAATGTCGCCTTTGACTTTGGATGTCTCATGAAGTTCGCATTTTTCGCGTGCGTAGATGTTGCCATCAACCTGTCCATTGACGAGCACCCTGTGAGCACGAACATCCCCATGAACCAAGCCTGTTTTACCAATGGCTACTGTTACTTGTGTACCAGCGGGAGATTCAATTGAACCATCAATGGTTCCATCCAAACGAATGCTCTTATTGACCACCATACGACCTTCGATTTTGGTGGCTGCGCCAATCAATGTATCAAAGGACTCCAAAGAGTCCGATGAATTCATTTTTTTAGTTTTATTAATTGGTTAATTTATTGCTATACCACTGCCCTTTAAAAGTTATTAAAAATAATCTGCCATCCCATAAATAAAATAGCAGCTATAAATAGGGTTATTAAAATTGCTTTTTTCATGGCTTTTGTTTTGTAGTTAAACTATTGTTGCTGTGTACTCGTACAATACTTCTTTCTCAAATTCAGGTATATCCTCGCAATAAGTACCTTTGT
>CALKUJ010000118.1 GCA_937996825.1 uncultured Polynucleobacter sp.
CAACTTTCTGCTTTGACCACTGCGCAAGTGAAAGTATTGACCTCTGATCAACTCAAAGCGATGACATCGGATCAATTACCGAACCTCAGTGTTGCGGGCATGGCCGTTTTGACAAGCAGCCAATTCGTAGGCATTGATTCAGGTGATGTCAGTAAATTAGGGGCTGATCAAATTAAAGCTTTGAGCACCGCTGTGATCGGTAATTTGACCAGTGCCCAGGCAAACTCTTTGGTGGGTGACCAAGTCGCCGCCTTGACCACTGCGCAAGTTAAAGCATTGACGAACGATTCATTAAAGGCGATGACATCTGAACCTTTGAGTCGTTTGTCCACAGCTGCAATGTCTACTCTTACTTCAGCTCAAATCACAGCAATTGATAGCGCTGATCTTGTGACCATGGGAGCAGATCAAATTGCTGCTATCAATACGGCCGCACTTTCACGGTTGGCATCTGAATTGATCGGCGTGTTAACTACCGATCAAGTTGCATCTTTGACCACGAGCCAAGTTCGAGCACTAAATACGGACCAAGTCAAAGCACTGACATCGACTCAGATCAACAAACTGACGCTCGAGAACTTGCAAGCGATTGACGCCTCCGATCTGGCTGCGTTGTCCACCGCCTCTGTGGCCTCGATCGCTTCCGATCAAATGGCAAACTTGAGCACCGATCAACTCAAGGCGCTGACCAGCGCTCAAGTTCGCGCACTCGATACCGCTCAATTGAGCAAGATCGCTGCAACTGACATCGTGGCCATCGACGCCGCCGATGTGAGCGCGATGACGACATTGCAAATTTCTAAACTCACCACAGATCAAGTGAGCAACCTGAGCTCTGCTCAGATCCAAGCCATCACCACCGCTGCTGTGAGCAACTTGGGTACCGATCAGTTGGCCGCATTGGCCAGCAATGTCAACGGCCTGCAGGCTTTGACTTCAACGCAAGTCAGAGCGCTGACTTCGACACAAATCAACAGTTTGAGTGAGAGCATTCAATCGATCGATGCCAATGATTTGTCCGCTTTGACCACCGCGTCTATTGCAAATATTTCTTCCGCACAAATCGGTAAGCTCAGCAACGATCAGTTCAAAGCACTCTCGAGCGCACAAGTGCGCGCACTGAGCACTGCACAGTTGAGTCAAATCACTGCTGAGAGCTTCGCTGCCATTGACGCGGCTGATGTGGGTGCCATGACCTCTGCTCAGTTGTCTTCTTTGGGCACTGCTCAGATTCAAGGCATGAGCTCGGCACAAATTCAAGCCATCAGCACCGCCGCTATCAGCAAGCTCGGCACCGATCAGATCTCAGCAATGGGCCCTGAGGGTCTCAAGGCTTTGACTTCTGCTCAAGTCAGATCACTCACTTCAACTCAGATCAACAAGCTGACGCTCGAGAACTTGCAAGCGATTGACGCCTCCGATATGGCTGCGTTGACCACCGCTTCTGTGGCCTCGATCGCTTCCGATCAAATGGCAAACTTGAGCACCGATCAACTTAAGGCGCTGACCAGCGCTCAAGTGCGGGCTCTCGATACCGCTCAGTTGAGCAAGATCGCTGCAACTGACATCGTGGCCATCGACGCCGCCGATGTGGGCGCGATGACGACATTGCAAATTTCTAAACTCACCACAGACCAAGTGAGCAACCTGAGCTCTGCTCAGATCCAAGCCATCACCACCGCTGCTGTGAGCAACTTGGGTACCGATCAGTTGGCCGCATTGGCCAGCAATGTCAACGGCCTGCAGGCTTTGACTTCAACGCAAGTCAGAGCGCTGACTTCGACACAGATCAACAGTTTGGCAGCCAATATCCAATCTATTGATGCCACCGATTTGACCGCTTTGACCACCGCGTCTATCGCAACCATTTCTTCAACGCAGATCAGCTATCTCAGCACCGATCAACTCAAAGCTCTGACCAGCGCACAAATTCGTGCGCTTGACACTGCCCAGTTGAGCAAGATCGCTGCTACAGACATGGCCGCCATCGATGCCACCGATGTGGCTGCGATGACCACTTTGCAGATCTCAAAGCTCAGCACAGATCAAGTGTTTAACTTGAGCACCGATCAAATTCAGGCCATCAGCACTGCGGCGATCAGCGCCATGGGCACAGCACAAATCAATGCATGGGACTCTTCGCAAGTTTCAGCGTTGACCACCGCACAAGCCAAAGCACTGACTTCGCTGCAGGTCAGCAAAATGACAACCGACCAAATTGCTGGCATTGAAGTAGAAGACATGGCGGCGCTGAACACATCGGCCATATCTAAATTGACCACAACACAAGTACAGGCATTGACAGACGTACAAATTGGTGCCATCACCAGCGTACAGGTCAAAGCCTTGACCACCGATCAGATTTCAGCCATTGAAACTGCTGATATTCCTTCGCTGTCATCCGCCAGCATCAAGGTGTTGTCAACCGATCAGATCGTTGCTTTGACGAGTGATCAAATCGGTCAACTCGACTTGAATCAGATTGGTGTTTTGAACGCATCTCAGATCAATGCGATGGATACGGCAACCGAAATTCCGAAATTGGGTGACCTATCTATGATTGCGCCGCGAGAATTTGCTTCAATCACGAGCACTCAGTTAAGCGCCTTGTTGCAAATACAAATTGACACATTGTCAGCAGATCAGTGGGGGAAAATTCCTGTCACTACGCGCAACTATTTGTTGGATACAACAAACAACCCAACGCCTGTTAGAAAACCCCCTTCAGTACCCTAATCATTCCTGAACCAGCAAAGACACCTCAAGTGTCTTTGCTGATCTTGATGCTCGGAAACTTGGCAGAAAAGTCTTTCGCCTTGGCGGCAATTTTCACCGCCACTTGGCGTGCTACCGCTTTATAAATCGCAGCCACTTCGCCATCGGGGTCGGCCACAACGGTGGGTTTGCCGTTGTCGGCTTGCAAGCGGATTTGCATGTTCAAAGGCAACGCGCCTAAGTAGTCCATCTCGTATTGCTCGGCCATTTTTTTGCCACCATCGGCACCAAAAATGTGTTCGACATGACCGCAGTTGGTACACACATGCACTGCCATGTTTTCCACCAAGCCCAAAATGGGCACGCCCACTTTTTCAAACATCTTGATGCCTTTTTTGGCATCGAGCAGCGCAATGTCTTGCGGCGTGGTGACGATGACCGCACCGGTCATGGGCACGCGCTGGCTCAGCGTGAGCTGAATGTCACCCGTGCCGGGTGGCATGTCGACGATCAAATAATCCAGCGATTTCCAATTGGTTTGGCGCAGCAACTGCTCCAGCGCTTGCGTGGCCATGGGGCCGCGCCAGATCATGGCTTCGTCTTGGTCGACCAAGAAACCAATGGACATGACTTGCACGCCGTAGTTCTCCAGCGGGTCCATGGTTTGGCCGTCGCTGCTCTCGGGGCGGCCTTCGATGCCCATCATCATGGGCTGGCTGGGGCCGTAAATGTCGGCGTCCAGCAAACCCACGCTCGCGCCTTCAGCGGCCAAGGCCAAGGCCAAGTTGGCGGCGGTGGTGCTTTTGCCCACACCGCCCTTGCCCGAAGCCACGGCGATGATGTTTTTCACTTGGGGCAACAAAGCCACACCGCGCTGCGCGGCGTGCGCCACGATGTTCATGGTGATGTTGGCCGACACGTTGTCCACGCCCGCCACGCTTTTGGCAGCGGCAATCAGCTCTTTGCGAAAACCTGCAATTTGGCTTTTGGCGGGGTAGCCCAGCACCACGTCAAACGACACATCACCACCGTTGATTTGCAGGTTTTTCAGAGCCTTGGTGCTCACGAAGTCTTTGCCCGTGTTGGGGTCAATCACGGTTTGCAGGGCTGCGGTGAGGGCTTGTTCGTTCAGGGCCATAAAAATCTTTGTTCTAGGAATAGGAATTGCGCGCAAGTCTAGCGCGAGGAAACGGCCTGCACAGCAGGCAGGTCATACGTGGGACAAGGTCAGTTTTTACGCGCAACCCAATAAGCTGCACCCTCAGCCCCATACCGCTCGTCATGCGGCACATTCGGCTCCAGCTCAAAGATAGAGCCTGGCAGCAGGTGTCGGGTGTGGCCATTCATGGTCAGCCACATTTCACCGCGCGTGAGGATGGCGTGCACACCAAATGGATGGGTGTGGGTCTCGAGCACGGTGTTGGGTGCCCATTCGCGCTCAATCACCTCATCAAAGCCAGAGG
>CALKUJ010000119.1 GCA_937996825.1 uncultured Polynucleobacter sp.
AAGGCAACGGATACCACAGAGAAGATCTTGATGATCTTGTTCTGATTGATATTAATGAAACCAACGGTGGCATCCATCAAGAAGTTGATCTTATCGAACAAGAATGCGGTGTGGTTTTCTAATGAATCGATGTCTCGCAAAATCTGACGAGCTTCTTCTTGCTGCTCATCAGAGAGCAACTTGCTGCGCATCAAGAAAGACAAAGCGCGACGCGTGTCCATCACATTGCGACGAATACGGCCATTCAAATCTTCTTCTTTGGCAATTGTTTCCAAAACTCCAGCAGCATCGGTGTCTGTCACATCATGCGTCAAAACACGCTTACCTGCCTCTTCAAGGTTCTCATAAACCTCTTCCAAAGCATCTGCAGAATATTCAGCATCCGTTGAATACAAATCTAATAAAACGTCTTTAGCGTTTCTAACTGAGCCAGGGCGTAAACGTGCGCGCAAGCGAACCAAGCGGAATACGGGCAAATCTTGTTCATGGATAGAGAACAAAATATTGTCAGTCAGAACGAAAGCAACTCGCACGTTGCGTGGGTTTTCATCATCATCCAAAATGAAATCCGTGCGAATGTGCAAATGGCCATCCTCCGCTTCGAAATAACGAGCGGATGCTTCTAAATCGCCTAAATCTTCTAGTTCGGGCAGGGAGACGCCAAAGGCTTCTTTGATCCACTGAAGTTCTTCTTCTTCAGGGTCAACAACATCAATCCAAATAGGGTTATGGTGCTTTAGTAGTTCTTGACGGTCATCGACCTGCTCCTGGGCTAGGCGACCTTTTTGTAATACGAATAGGTTGATCATGCCGGGGCTCCGATCTTGTTTTTCAACTATTTATGTTGAGGAGTTAGCCACAGGGGTTTGCGGAGTTTATCCTATAGCCTGAGAAAACTAAAGCATCACATTCAATTCTTTAGAGATTTTCATGAGATATTAATGTGATTAGATGAAAGATTGATGAAATAGCCATGAAAAACCGTCCTTTATTCACCGAACAACTCGCCCATGCTTGGTCCAGTCAAGACAGCATGTTGTGCGTTGGACTTGATCCAGACCCAAAACAGTTTCCTGCATCAATCAAGGGTAAAGGTGGCGCTATTTTGGCTTTCTGCCGAGAAATCGTGGATGCCACGGCCGACTTGGTTTGCGCATTCAAACCTCAAATCGCTTACTTTGCCGCACATGGCGCTGAAGATCAGTTAGCTCAATTGATTGATCACATCCATCGTCAACACCCAGAAGTCCCTGTGATTCTTGACTCTAAACGTGGTGACATCGGTAGCACTGCTCAGCAATACGCCATCGAAGCATTCGATCGCTATCAAGCAGATGCGGTGACCGTGAACCCATACATGGGCTTTGATTCAGTCGAGCCTTATTTGAAGTACGCCAATAAAGGCGTCATCGTCTTATGTCGCACCTCCAATCCAGGCGGCTCAGATTTGCAGTTTTTAGAAGTGAATGAAAAAGATTCCGCCGAAAAAGAATTGCTCTACCAACGCGTGGCTCGCTTAGCAAGTAGCAAGTGGAACAAAACAGGTCAATTAGGTTTGGTGGTGGGAGCCACCTTCCCCGAGGAAATTGCCAAGGTACGAGAGATTGTGGGTGAAATGCCTCTTCTGATTCCAGGCATCGGTGCACAAGGTGGTGATATTCCTGCAACTGTTCAGGCAGGCACGGTTCCGAATGCCCCAGGCACAGGCATGATCATCAACTCATCAAGAGCCATTTTGTATGCAAGCCAAGATGGGAATTTTGCAGATGCTGCAAGACAAGCTGCCATCGCGACACGTGATGCATTGCGTGCAGCCAAGTAATGAAGATTCAACCGCAACGCACTTGGATTTGGTCTAGACCAGAGCGTGCCCTAGCTTTTGGATTTGGCTCGGGTCTTTCATTCAGAGCCCCTGGAACAGTGGGCACACTGTATGCCTGGGCTTTTTATCTGTTATTTGAAATACTTTTCACTACTCATACGATTGCTTGGATCATTGCCCTTGGTGCTATTGCCGGTATTTGGATTTGCGGCAAGGTCGGTGAAGAATTAGGTGTACCAGACCATGGCGGCATTGTTTGGGATGAGTTCATTGCGTTTTGGTTGATTCTATTGATGATCATGCCAACAGATATTTGGGGGCAATTGGGCGCATTTTTATTATTTCGATTTTTTGATGCGGTCAAACCTGGCCCCATCAAAACAATTGATCGCTATTTCAAAACATGGCAGCCTAATGTTGAACGCTTAGATCAACCGAAAAAAATACCTTCATGGGTGGTGCGCGGATTCGGCGTGATGATTGATGACATTGCCGCAGCCATTGCCACACTATTGGTGATCGCGATCTGGATCAGAGTTTGGTGATGAGTAATCAAAATTCTTCTTCGCAAAAGGCAGCGGTTAACCTTGATAATCAGCTTGATGACATCATTGCAACATTGGCCAAAACGCTTTTGGCTAAAGGATGGCGCCTAAGCACTGCTGAGTCCTGTACAGGTGGACTGGTATCAGCAAGCATCACAGCATTAGCCGGATCCAGCGAATGGTTTGAGCGAGGCTATATCACTTATAGCAATCAAGCCAAATCTGAAGACATTGATGTTTCACAAAATCTGATTGAACAATATGGCGCGGTCAGCGATCAAGTCGCACGAGCCATGGCGCTTGGGGCGAAACAAAACAGCGGCTCTGATATTGCCCTATCCATCACTGGAATTGCAGGTCCTTCAGGTGGCAGTCCAGGGAAGCCAGTTGGCACAGTATGTTTTGCCTGGGTATTGTCCAACGACCAAATGATCAGCGAAACAAAACACTTTGATGGTGATCGTCAGCAGATACGTCAACAAGCTTGTGATTTTTCTTTAAGAAAGCTTCTCAGCTTAATCATTGCTCAGTAATTATTTGTTATTGGCTAATTACCACCAAGTAATTACTTGGTTTTTATTTTGCAGCAATAAAAATCACTTATTCATTCGTTCCAAAATGAAATCAATCCTTGCCGGAAAATTCACTCTGGCTTTACTGCAGTATTTCACCTTGTCATAACACTTAGGCGCTGGCAAAGCTGCTGCCAATGATGCAGCCTCTTCAACACTGAGTTGATCAGGCCTGACCGCAAAATAATGTTGCGAGGCCGCAGCAACACCAAACACCCCTTCACCCCATTCAACACTATTGAGATAAATCTCAAAAATGCGATCTTTAGTTAAAACCAATTCCAACATGCCCGTGATGATGAACTCTTGCCCCTTGCGCACATAATTCTTCTCGCCAGACAAGAATAAGTTTTTTGCTAGCTGCTGCGTGATGGTTGAACCACCCCTTAAATGCTTGTTATTTTTTTGATTTCTCTCCCACGCATCTTTCATCGCTTGCGCCTCAAAACCTGGATGACGATAAAAGTCACTGTCTTCGCTGATGGTAATGGCACGCTTTAAATGT
>CALKUJ010000120.1 GCA_937996825.1 uncultured Polynucleobacter sp.
CATCCTGGTTGGTCAACATGCGACGCATACCATCTTGAATGATCACTGCTAATTCGAAAGCAAACGTTGGGTCATAACTGATACAGTTTGGAATTGCACCACTCCATAGATGGCTATGACCATCTTCGTGCTGCAAACCTTCACCGTTCAATGTGGTTCTTCCAGCTGTACCACCTAACAAGAAACCACGACTGCGCATATCTCCAGCAGCCCAAGCTAAATCGCCGATACGCTGGAAACCAAACATTGAATAGAAAATATAGAAAGGCAACATTGGTACGCCATGTGTCGAGTAGGATGTTGCCGCAGCAATCCAGTCACACATTGCACCTGCTTCATTGATACCCTCTTGCAGAATTTGACCATGCTTGTCTTCTTTATAGAACATCAACTGGTCATGATCTTGAGGTGTGTAAAGCTGACCCAACTGGTTCCAAATACCTAATTGACGGAACATGCCTTCCATACCAAACGTTCTGGACTCATCAGGAACAATCGGTACCACACGCTTACCAATGGTCTTATCTTTTACAACCATGTTCAACAAACGAACAAAAGCCATGGTGGTTGAAATTTCACGACCCTCAACGGTTGCTTCAAGCAATGGCGCGAACACTTCAAGCTTTGGAACTTCTAAGCTTTCGGCCTTGGCTCGACGTTGCGGTAAATAACCACCTAATTCCATGCGACGTTCACGCATGTAATTCAATTCAGGACTACCTTCTTCAAACTTCACCAAAGGTAACTCTTCCAACTTGTCATCAGGCACAGGAATTTTGAATTGATCTCTGAATGCCTTGATATCCTCAATATTCATTTTCTTGGCTTGGTGAGCAATGTTCATGCCCTGACCTGAGCCACCCATGCCATAACCCTTGATGGTCTTGGCCAAAATAACGGTCGGTTGATTTTTATGATTTGCTGCGGCATGGAATGCTGCATAGACCTTGTGCGGATCATGACCGCCACGATTCAAATTCCAAATGTCCTCATCGCTCCAGTCGGCCACTAACGCTTCCAACTCAGGCGTATTGAAAACAGTCTTTCTGACATAAGCACCATTCTTGGCTTTCATGGTCTGGTACTCACCATCCACGATTTCACCTAAGCGCTTCATCAAAATGCCTTTTTTATCTCGAGCAAACAATGCATCCCAATGCGTGCCCCAAACAAGTTTGATCACATTCCAACCAGCACCCCTGAATTCAGATTCAAGTTCTTGAATGATTTTTCCATTGCCACGCACTGGACCATCGAGACGTTGCAAATTACAGTTGATGACAAAGCAGAGGTTATCTAAGTTTTCTCGACCTGCCATACCAATGGCACCCAATGATTCAGGCTCATCGGTTTCACCATCACCCAAGAACGCCCAAACTTTTCTTCCTTCGGTTTGAGCCATGCCACGGTCTTGTAAATACTTCATGAAACGGGCTTGATAAATCGCCATGATTGGACCTAAGCCCATTGAAACAGTTGGGAACTGCCAAAAGTCTGGCATCAACCAAGGATGCGGATAACTTGAAATACCTTTGCCATCAACTTCTTGACGGAAGTTGTTTAGATTTTCTTCTGTTAAACGACCCAACATATAAGCTCGGGCATAAACACCGGTGGCTACGTGACCTTGCACAAAAACTAAATCACCACCATGCTTATCAGAAGGAGCGTGCCAAAAGTGATTGAAACCAACATCATATAAAGTCGCGGCTGATTGGAAGGATGAGATATGTCCACCAACGTTTGTATCTTTGTTGGCCTTTAGGACCATCGCCATCGCATTCCAGCGAGTGTAAGAACGAATCTTGTGTTCAATTTCTTGATCACCAGGAAGCTTGGCTTGCTGCTCCACCGGAATCGTATTGATATAAGGAGTCTCAGCATGAAATGGCTGAACAACTCCACTCACACGTGCATGAGAAATCTGCTCGTCGATCAAGAATGCAGCACGATCAACACCCTCATGCTTGATGACTCCATTCAGCGCATCAATCCATTCTTTGGTTTCGATTGGATCGATATCCTGAGAGCCATTAGCTCCTTTTTGTTGAATTGGTAGTTCAGCCATGCTCGTCTCCTCGTTACTTGGCTCAAATAATGGGGCTAAGCCCCTTTTGTATTACTCAAATTCTAAAAACGCCACGTAACAGGAGCAAGAAATATTTCATATAACGAAGTTATTTATCACTATATGGAATTATGTTGCGTGGCAATAATATGCAAAAAGAGAAAAAATTAAGGGCTTCAGTATCGTCCCGTTTTACACTCTAAGATTGCATGGTTTTCCCTAAGCGCATAAGCACTGATTTGAAAAAAGTAATCAACCAATATCTTGGTGAAGCTATCAAGAAATATAGATCAAAAGCTCTTAAACAAAGAGCTAGGTCTTATGCTTTCTTATACATCCCGGTATTAGCAATCGTGCTCTTCACCTGCGCCATGGGATTGATCCTATGGACACTGAATTACCAAGATAAAAATCAACAGCAATACACCCTATACCGTGAGACGGCCTTTGCGAAACAAAGGATATTGCTGAGATTCACTGCCAATGAAGACGCCATTTTGGAATTGAGTCGTGAGATTGGAAACTCTGCGAGCAGATCTCAATATCCTGAGTCATTTTTAAAGCTTTCAACCAAGCTCATTCAAGACAGCCCTGAAATTTTGCAACTGCGCTGGTTAGACAGTAAACAGAACAAGATTGCCACCCTGCCGAATAACCCAAGTTATTTAAAGTGGTCCGAGAGAACCTCTATTAAATCTGTTTTAGATACAGAACTTAATGGAATTTTTTCTGAAGCAGCTGAAACCAATAAGGCCACTTACGGAAGAATGCTGAGTTTCCATCCGGCAGAAAATGAAACTTCAAACACTGATAGACAATATGTATTCTGGCACGTCACTCCCATCATTCAGAATGGCTTGGTCATCGGCGGTATTGCAACGCTCTACTCTGGCAAAAGAATCCTCCAGCACATGGTGCCCAGCGAACTGAATGGTTTGTATCGCTTCGCCTTTATCGATAGCTCAGGAAAAGAGTTGGTCAGCTCAAATCCAAAAAAGACCAGCTCAAGATCTTTAGAGCACAGCGTGACAATTGATAAAACCCCAATTCCATTGACTTTACATGTCAGCACATATCCACCACCAACCAATCTAACCTATCGAACATTGCTTTGGTTAGTGATTGGCTTGAGTAGCTTTGTTTTATGGAGCTTATGGTCTGTTTGGAAACAAACCTCTCAACGTTATTCAATCCAGAAGGATTTACAGACTGAAACAAATTTCAGACGTGCCATGGAGGAGTCAATCACCATAGGCATGAGAGCGCATGACATGCAAGGCAAGATCACGTACGTGAACCCTGCCTTTTGTGAAATGACCGGATGGTCTCGTCACGAACTAATTGGCATGTCACCACCATTTCCTTTCTGGCCTTCAGAGTTAGTCCCTGAGCTGACTAAAAAAATGGCGGTTGCATTAAAAGGTCACTCACCCAAAGCTGGCTTTGAAGCTGTCTTACAAAAGAAGAATGGCGTCAAAATCAATTCCAGAACATTTGTGTCGCCATTGATCGATGAAAAAGGTGAGCAATCTGGCTGGATCAGTTCAATTGTTGACATCTCTGAGCCGATCAAAGCTCGCCAAGAATTGGCTCTGGCTCAAGAACGATTCACCACAGTACTTGAAAGTCTTGATGCTGCCGTTTCAGCTATTTCATTACAGAGTGGACAACTTCTATTTGCAAATAAGTATTACAGAGAAACCTTTGGCAACACAACCAAGGCTCACCTTGAATTAGCAGGTCATGAAATAAATCCTGAGGACATGGGGGCTTTAGATATTGACAGTGTGGATGGTTTTGCTGGATTACCAGCTTCTGCTTTAACTCCAACGCAATCCGACTTTAGAGAAATTCAAATCAATCAAAACAAACTTTGGTATGAAGTCAGACGTCGATATATTTCTTGGGTAGATGGTCACTTGGCACAATTGATCATTGCCACAGACATCACTTCAAGAAAGAAGGCTGAAGATCAAACCAGAGAGCAGGAAGAAAAACTCCAGTTTTCAAGTCGCTTAACGACCATGGGTGAAATGGCCTCTTCTTTAGCCCATGAATTGAATCAACCGCTTGCAGCGATTTCAAACTACTGCACCGGCATCGCTAATAGACTTAAATCCTCACAAAGTATCGATTTGCAAAAAGATATTCTGCCTGCCATTGAAAAAGCAACCAATCAAGCTCACCGCGCGGGCACCATCATTCAGCGTATCAGAGGGTTTGTCAAAAGAAGTCAGCCTCAAAGTGTGATGGCTAATGTGACCACGGTGGTTGAGGACTCCGTTGGTTTGGCTGAAATTGAAGCACAACGGTATGGTATTCAAATCAGTATTTCTTTTGCTGATAATTTACCTAGGGTATTTATAGATCCAATTCTGATTCAACAGGTATTGGTGAACTTGTTAAAGAATGCCATTGATGCAATTAAAAACATCCCTAACAAGGCAAATTCATCTAAGTTAATCAAATTGATGGTTGATATCGATCAATCGGTTTCACCAGCGATGCTCAGAATTCGCGTTGTGGATCAAGGACCCGGAATTCCCGAAGATGCCTTAGAAAGACTCTACGAACCCTTCTTTAGCACCAAACATGATGGCATGGGGATGGGTTTGAATATCTGTCGCTCCATCATTGAGTCTCATCATGGGCGTTTATGGGCAGAAAACAACGCCACACAAAAAGATCAACCTGGCCCGGGCTGCACCTTTACAATACTACTTCCCTTGGATAAATAAGCATATGAACAATAAAACTGAAATCGTTTATGTCGTTGATGACGACGAAGCCGTTAGAGATTCATTGACATGGCTCTTGGAAAGCAATGGCTACACCGTTAAATGCCAACCAAGTGCTGAGAGATTTCTTCAAGCACTTCAGGGTGATCACAAGGAAACAGTTTCTTGCTTAATTTTGGATGTGCGCATGCCAGGCATGTCTGGACTTGAACTTCAAGAACGTCTTTTAGCTGAAGGCATCCCAATGCCAATCTCTTTTATCACTGGTCACGGTGACGTTTCAATGGCTGTTTCTACGATGAAAAAAGGAGCCATTGATTTCATTGAAAAACCTTTCAAAGAGTCTGAATTAAAGGTTTTAGTTGAAAAAATGCTGGCCAGAGCAAGAATCGATTATGCGAAAGCCGATACTCAAAAGAATACTCAAAACCTTTTGAGCAAGTTAACAGGTAGAGAAAAGCAAGTTTTAGAAAGAATTGTTGCTGGTCGACTCAATAAACAAATTGCAGATGACTTGAATATTTCGATCAAAACAGTCGAGGCGCATCGCGCCAACATCATGGAAAAACTCAATGTGAACACTGTTGCAGACTTACTAAGACTCGCCTTATCTGAATCAAATAACTAATATGCCTGCACAAATCATTGATGGCAACGCCCTTGCCAAGAAAATCAGATTAGAAATTGCTGCCAAAACAGCCATATTGACTGCAAAAGGTGTGAAGCCTGGTCTAGCAGTTTTATTGGTCGGTGAAGATCCAGCAAGCCAGGTGTATGTCAGAAATAAAGTGAAGGCCTGCGAGGATGTTGGAATGCACTCCATTCTGGAAAGACATCCTGCGGACTTGAGTGAAGCCGCTCTTCTTAAGCGCATCAATGAGTTGAATCAAGATAAAAGCATCCATGGCATTTTGGTGCAGTTACCTTTACCAAAACACATTGATAGCCATCGTGTGATTGAGGCAATTGCTCCTGAAAAAGATGTGGATGGATTCCATGTGGCGAATGCTGGTGCGTTGATGATTGGTGCACCTTTATTCAGACCATGCACACCTTATGGTTGCATGAAAATGCTAGAAAGCATCGACTACCCTATCAGAGGTGCTCGAGCAGTGGTGATTGGTGCCTCCAATATTGTCGGCAAACCAATGGCCATGCTCTTGTTACAGGCTGGTGCAACGGTCACCATTTGCAATAGCAAAACCAAAGACTTAACCGCTCATACCAAAGAAGCCGATATCTTGGTGGTGGCCACTGGTAAACCAAAAATGATCACTGCCAATATGGTCAAAAATGGTGCTGTGGTCATTGATGTTGGAATCAATCGCTTACCAGATGGCAAGCTTTGTGGTGATGTTGACTTTGATGAAGTGAAGTATGTCGCAAGCGCTATCACCCCAGTTCCAGGCGGTGTTGGCCCAATGACAATCACCATGCTTTTATTGAACACACTCGAGGCTGCTGAAAGAGTCAAAGCTTAAAGACCCTTTTGGCGTAAGCCTTTTTTAGCCTGAACTTTTTCTAATTTCAGGACATAATAACGAGTATGAATAATCCATTACTCGCCTTCGGCAAAAGCCTTCCAGAATACAGCGCCATCAAGGCTGCTGATATCAAACCTGCGATAGAACAACTCTTATCTGAAGCTCAAAAAGCAGTTGATCTATCTTTACAACCATCAACTCCCGCGACTTGGCGTGATTTGGTAGAACCACTAGAAGATGCCACTGAAAATCTTGGGCGAGCTTGGGGTGTGATCAGCCACCTGAACAGTGTTGCCGATACACCAGAATTCAGAAAAGCCCATGCAGAAATGTTGCCTGAAGTCACTGCCTTTTGGACAAACCTTGGCCAAAATTTAGAGTTGTACAAAAAATACAAAGCCTTGAGTCAATCAGCTGAATTTTCTTCACTTGATCGCGCTCAACGCAAGGTCATTGAGAACTCTTTAAGAGATTTTCGTTTGGGCGGCGCTGAATTATCAGATGATCAAAAGATCCGTTTTGCTGAAATTCAAGATCAACAAGCCCAGTTATCCAAAGAATTTTCTGATCATGTTTTAGATGCGACAGACCATTTTGTTCATGTGATCACCGATGAAAAAGATTTGGCTGGCTTGCCAGAAGATGCCATTGCCGCAGCCAAACAAACGGCTGAGTCAAAAGAATTGACCGGCTGGGCTTTCACACTTCATTTTCCGTCGTATTTCCCAGTCATGCAATTTTCTGAGAATAGACCTCTTAGAAAAAAACTTTACGAAGCATACGTCACAAGAGCTTCTGAGTTATCTGAAAAATATGGCAGTGGCAAAGCAGAATGGGATAACACAAGCAATATGCTGACCCAACTTCGTCTAAAAGATGAAGAAGCAAAAATGCTCGGTTTTGCAAATTTTGCCGCCTTAAGTCTGGCTCCAAAAATGGCAAAGCGTTTCATGACTTATCGCCCTCAAACCTGGGCATCGTCGCCTCGCCTGCTGCACTGATGCCATCGCGCACCAACACCTTGCGCACGGTCAACCACAAAATCTGGATATCCAAAAACAGGCTACTGTGGTCCACATACCAAACATCCAGCGCAAACTTGTCGTCCCAGCTGATCGCGTTGCGACCATTGACTTGAGCCCAACCTGTGATGCCAGGGCGCACCTCGTGGCGGCGGGCCTGCTCGGGCGAATAAAGCGGCAAATACTCCATCAACAATGGACGCGGCCCAACCAGACTCATCTCGCCGCGCAACACATTCCACAGCTCGGGCAACTCATCCAAGCTAGTAGAACGCAAAAAGCGTCCAAAGGGCGTGAGCCGCTGCGCATCAGGCAGCAAAGCGCCGGCCGCGTCCCGCTCATCCGTCATAGTTCGAAACTTGACCATCAGAAACGGCTTGCCATGCAAGCCCGGGCGCACTTGGGTAAACAACACCGGGCTCCCCAGCTTGCGGTCTATCAGCCAGACCAATGCCAGCAATGGCAGCGCCAGCAGATACAAGGCGAGAGTTGCGACCAGTAAGTCAAACAAACGCTTCATTCCACTCCCATCCCTTTCAT
>CALKUJ010000121.1 GCA_937996825.1 uncultured Polynucleobacter sp.
AACCGTTCTTCACGTTTTCTGGAATCTCTTGCAGGTCTTTCACGTTTTCTTCTGGTATCAACACGGTCTTGATACCACCGCGCAAGGCCGCCAACAACTTCTCTTTCAAGCCACCGATGGCTGTGACTTCACCACGCAAGGTGATCTCACCTGTCATCGCCACATCTGCGCGCACAGGAATACCTGTGAGGGCTGAGACCAACGCTGTGGTCATAGCCGCACCTGCGCTTGGGCCGTCTTTGGGCGTCGCGCCATCTGGCACGTGAATGTGGATGTCGCGCTTCTCGAGCAGTTCTTCCGAAATGCCCAAACGACGTGCACGGCTACGCACCACGGTGCGAGCGGCTTCGACAGACTCTTTCATCACATCACCGAGTGAACCCGTGCGCGTGATGGTGCCTTTACCAATCATGATGGCGGCCTCAATGGTCAGCAAATCGCCGCCCACTTCGGTCCAAGCCAAGCCGACGACTTGACCCACTTGGTTATCAGCCTCAGCACGGCCATAGGTGAACTTACGCACACCTAAGAAGTCAGGCAAGTTATCTGCGGTCACTTTGACTTGTGGGGTCATTTGCTTGAGCAACAAAGCCTTGACCACCTTGCGGCAAATCTTGGACATTTCGCGCTCAAGCGAACGCACACCTGCTTCACGTGTGTAGTAACGCACGATGTCACGCACAGCCGCTTCGTCCACCGACAGCTCGGAATCTTTCACGCCATTGTTTTTCATTTGCTTGGGCAGCAAATACTTGGTGGCAATGTGCGTTTTTTCGTCTTCGGTGTAGCCCGACAAACGAATCACTTCCATGCGGTCCAGCAACGCTGGTGGAATATTCATCGAGTTAGAAGTCGCGACAAACATCACGTCGCTCAAGTCGTAATCAACTTCAACGTAGTGGTCTGCAAACTTGTTATTTTGCTCTGGGTCCAAGACCTCGAGCAAAGCACTGGAAGGATCGCCACGCGAATCCATACCCAGCTTGTCGATTTCATCGAGCAAAAACAAGGGGTTGCGTGTGCCAACTTTGGTCAAGCTTTGCAAGACCTTGCCGGGCATTGCGCCGATATAGGTACGACGATGGCCACGAATCTCAGCCTCGTCACGCATACCACCCAAGGCCATGCGCACGTACTTGCGGCCTGTCGCTTTCGCGATGGATTGGCCCAACGAGGTTTTACCCACGCCAGGAGGGCCCACCAAGCAAAGAATAGGCGCCTTGACCTTGTCCACGCGTTGTTGCACAGCAAGATATTCCAAGATGCGGTCTTTGACCTTGTCGAGGCCGTAGTGGTCTTCGTTCAACACGTCTTCGGCATTGCCAAGGTCGTGTTTGATTTTGGTTTTCTTATTCCAAGGCAAACCCACCAACACATCGAGGAAGTTGCGCACCACGGTAGCTTCGGCTGACATGGGTGACATGAGCTTGAGTTTCTTCAACTCAGCCTCTGCCTTTTTGCGCGCCTCTTGAGGCATACGCGCGGCCTTGATCTTTTTCTCGATCTCTTCAATGTCCGCGCCCTCTTCGCCTTCGCCCAGTTCTTTCTGGATGGCTTTGACCTGCTCGTTCAGGTAGAAGTCGCGTTGATTTTTTTCCATCTGGCGCTTGACGCGGCCACGGATTTTTTTATCGACATTGAGGATTTCGACTTCACGTTCGATCTGCTCAAACAAGTTGGACAAACGCTCGCGCACAGGCGACAAATCGAGCACCACTTGCTTGCTCTCAAGCTTCAAAGGCAAGTGCGCAGCAATGGTGTCTGCCAAGCGACCTGCATCGTCAATGCTGGCGATGGAAGTCAAAATTTCCGGTGGAATCTTTTTGTTCAGTTTGACGTATTGGTCAAACTGCTGCATCACCGCACGGCGCAAAGCTTCTACCTCGCTACCGGCTTCAGCGGGCAACACTTCGATAGGCGTCACGTGCGCAGTGAAATGGGATTCACCATCTTCAATGCCATCCACCTTGGCGCGTTGCTGGCCTTCGACCAATACCTTAACGGTGCCATCGGGCAACTTGAGCATTTGCAAAATGGTGGAAACACAACCGACTTCAAACATGTCGGTGGCTTCGGGCTCGTCTTTGGCTGCCGTTTTTTGGGCGACCAACATGATGCGGCGGTCGGTGAGCATAGCGCTCTCGAGTGCCTTGATGCTTTTAGGACGGCCCACAAAGAGTGGGATGACCATGTGCGGAAAGACCACGACATCGCGCAGTGGCAACATCGGCAGGTCAAGCAATTCGGCGGGCAGTGGTGTATGTCCAGACATGAGATTCCCTTGGTTATTGGGGATAAATGGCCCCTGTCTTCCCGATTTCAAGCCTTGCGTTTGTAGGGTTTTTCATCAGGGTCAGGGGGTGGGCTGGAGAAAAATCAAGCTTGCTTGGCCGACTCGCGGTAGACCAGCAAAGGTGTGTGGTTGTCTTCAATGGTGGACTCATCAACCACCACTTTCTCAACGTTGCTTGCATTGGGCAAGTCAAACATGGTGTCAATGAGCGCCTGCTCCAAGATGGAGCGAAGACCGCGCGCACCCGTTTTGCGTGCCAACGCCTTCTTGGCAATGGCGTGCAACGCCTCGGGGCGAATTTCGAGCTCAACGCCTTCCATGTTGAGCAATTGGCCGAACTGTTTGACCAACGCATTTTTGGGTTCAGTCAAAATTTGAACCAGCGCTTCTTCAGTCAACTCGGCCAGGGTGGCGACCACCGGCATCCGGCCTACCAGTTCGGGAATCAGACCAAACTTGATCAAGTCTTCTGGCTCAACCTCGGTAAAGACTTCGGTGAGTGAGCGTTGCTTCTTGCTTTTCACCACGGCGCCAAAACCAATGCCAGAGGCTTCGGTGCGGTTTTCAATGACTTTTTCAAGCCCAGCAAACGCGCCGCCACAAATGAACAAGATGTTGGTCGTGTCGATTTGCAAGAAGTCTTGGTTGGGGTGCTTGCGACCACCTTGAGGTGGAATGCTCGCCATCGTGCCTTCGATCAGCTTGAGCAAGGCTTGTTGCACGCCCTCACCCGACACATCACGGGTGATAGAAGGGTTGTCAGACTTGCGTGAAATCTTGTCGATTTCGTCGATGTAGACGATACCGCGCTGCGCGCGTTCCACGTCGTACTCGCAGCTTTGCAGCAACTTTTGAATGATGTTTTCAACGTCTTCACCCACATAACCAGCTTCGGTCAAGGTGGTGGCATCAGCAATCACAAATGGCACATCCAATAATCTGGCCAATGTTTGAGCCAACAATGTTTTGCCTGATCCCGTTGGACCGATCAATAAGATATTGCTCTTGGCTAACTCAACACCGTTGTGCACAGTTTTTTTGTTTTTAGCTACGCCGGTGGTTTCAATGTGCTTGAGGCGCTTGTAGTGGTTGTAAACCGCTACCGCTAATTGTTTCTTGGCATGATCTTGGCCAATCACATACTGATCGAGGCTGGCACGGATCTCGTGAGGCGTTGGCAAACCTTCACGAAGATCTGCTTCTGGCATTTTGCTGATTTCTTCAGTGATGATGTCTGTGCATAAATCAATGCATTCATCACAAATAAAAACATTGGGACCTGCAATCAGCTTTTTAACTTCGTGCTGACTCTTGCCACAGAATGAGCAATAAAGAGGCTTCTCGCTTGAAGTTGTTGTATCGCTCATCAGTGAACCTCCTGACTATCTTTTAGATTAGCGCTTTTCGATCACTTGATCGATGAGGCCATATTCTTTGGCTTGCTCTGCAGACATGAAGTTATCGCGATCCGTGTCTTTGGCAATCGTTTCGATGGTTTGACCTGTGCGATCGGACAATACCTTGTTCAAACGTTCACGCAAGTAAAGAATTTCACGAGCTTGAATTTCAATGTCTGAGGCTTGACCACGTGCACCGCCCAAAGGCTGATGAATCATCACACGAGAATTTGGCAAAGAGAAACGCTTGCCTTTGGTACCTGCTGCCAACAAGAATGCGCCCATGCTGGCGGCCATGCCCATGCACAATGTGCTGACATCCGGCTTGATGAACTGCATCGTGTCGTAAATGGCCAAACCAGCTGAAACAGATCCACCTGGAGAGTTGATATACAAAGAAATGTCTTTCTCTGGGTTTTCGCTTTCCAAGAAAAGCAATTGAGCAATCACCAAATTCGCTGTTTGGTCATTGACCTCGCCCACCAAGAACACCACACGCTCTTTAAGCAAACGTGAATAAATGTCATAAGCACGCTCGCCACGACCAGATGTTTCTACGACCATTGGAACCATGCCCAAGGCTTGAGTATCTAGTGCGCTATTTTGTGTGTGGTTCATATTCTTTTTGTCTCCAGGGTATCCATCAACAGCAATACGAAAAATTACATTTTGCTGAGTTCTTCAAAGCTTACTGCTTTTTCTGATACTTTGGCTAGACCTGTCACATAAGCCACCACATTGTTTTCTAAAACAAGGGCTTCAACATCGGCCAAACGCTTCGGATCGCTGTAATACCAACGCATCACTTCTTTTGGATCTTCGTAGCTGGCTGACTGCTCTTCAATTTCAGCTTTGATTTGCTCTGGCTTTGCTTCTAATGATTGTTGTTTAACCAATTCATTCAAGATCAAACCAAGCTTCACGCGCTGTTCAGCTTGTGAAGTGAATAGTTCTGCAGGAATCGGAGCATCTTTGGCATTAGGTACACCACGAGCTGCCAAGTCTTGACGAGCATTGGCAATCAAACGCTCTTGTTCTTGCGCTACCAAACCTTTTGGCACTTCCATCTCGCAGGCTTTTGTCAAAGACTCCATCACTTGGCCTTTTAACAATGTCTGTGTGCGACGCGCGACTTCACGTGTCAAGTTTGTACGAATTTCTTCACGCATTTTGGCAACGCCTTCAGCAACACCCAAAGCCTTAGCAAGCTCATCGTTCACTTCTGGCAAATGTGGCCACTCCACTTTTTTCATTGTGATGGTGAAGTCAGCAGTCTTACCTGCAACGTCTTTACCATGGTAGTCGGCTGGGAAAGCCAATGGGAAAGTCTTTTGCTCACCCGCCTTCAAACCCAAAGCAGCAGCTTCGAATTCAGGCAACATGCGGCCTTCACCCAATACAAATGCAAAGTTCTCAGCTTTACCGCCAGCGAACTCAACACCTTCAATCTTGCCCACGAAGTCAACAGTGACCTGGTCACCAGTTTGAGCGGCAGTGTTTGCACCACCATTGCCGTGCTCACCTGCTTCGCCGCGCACATGGTAATGAACACGTTGCTTGCGCAAAATGTCTAAAGTCTTGTCGATTTCAGCATCGTTCACATCTGTTGTGTGACGTGTGATTTCTACTTTTGATAGATCACCAATTTTTACTTCTGGGAATACTTCGAACTTAGCGTCAAACACGATTGGATCGGCAGTCATGTCGCTCTTAGGCTCAAGACTTGGTTGACCAGCAATTTTCAAACCTTCTTTTTTGCTGATATCAAAGAATAATTTAGAAGCATGGTCAAACTGAACTTCAAAGTCCACTTGCATACCGTATTGGGCTTCAACCATTTTCATGGGAACCTTGCCAGGACGGAAGCCTGCCATCTTCACTGTTTTTGACAGTTTTTGTAAGCGCGCAGCGCGTGCTTTTTCAGTATCAGCTTTTGGAAAGCTTAAAGTAATTTTACGGTCTAAATTGCCGAGGTTTTCAATCGTTACTGACATGCTGGGTATCCCGTTTAAGCTAATAAAATTAGGGGCTTAGAGATCAACCTCTCAAGGGTTTTTCCGCCACCACTAGTGAAACACTACAAAAGCTCACTATTCTACATGATGGGCGGTCGAATAGGACGTCTTATGATTCAGTGGTTTATGTGCTTTATGGGGCTTTTGACGGTAATCACCATGAAGCGGATTGGCAGTCATATTCAATCTAGCTAAACTACTGAGTCAATTGATTTAGCTGACAGAAAGAACAATAAGATGAAGATGATTCAAGAATTCCGCGCATTTGCGGTTCGAGGCAATGTGATTGACTTGGCCGTGGGTGTGATCATTGGCGGCGCTTTTGGCAAGATCGTTGATTCCGTGGTGGGCGACGTGATCATGCCTGTGGTGGCATGGTTGATTGGCGGAAAATTAGATTTTTCTAATTTATTCATTGTTTTAGGCAAGGTTCCTGAAAATGTTCCAATGACCTTGGATGCCCTCAAAAAGGCAGGCGTGCCATTGTTTGCCTACGGTAACTTTTTGACCATCACCCTTAATTTCGTGATTTTGGCCTTCATTATTTTCCAAATGGTCAAAATCATTAATCGCATTAAACTTCAGGACGAAGCAGATACACCACCACCTCCAGTACCTGAAGATATTCAGTTACTAAGAGAAATCAGAGACAGTTTGAAAAAATAAGGATAGAAGATGATCACCACCCCATCAGGTTTGCAGTACGAAGACACAGTTGTAGGATCTGGCGCCGAAGCCACCAAGGGACAATACGTGTCCGTTCATTACACAGGTTGGCTATACGAGAACGGCCAAGCAGGCGCAAAGTTTGATTCAAGCAAAGATCGCAATGATCCTTTTGAGTTTCCTTTGGGTGGCGGCATGGTCATCCGCGGCTGGGATGAAGGCGTGCAAGGCATGAAAGTTGGCGGCACACGTCGCTTGGTGATTCCGTCTAACTTGGGCTATGGCGCATCAGGTGCTGGTGGCGTGATTCCACCAAACGCAACTTTGTTATTTGAAGTGGAATTATTGGCTGTTTAAGCAATATTTCAGTTTCTGATTTAACAAAAAAGCCTCGATTTGATTCGAGGCTTTTTTATTTAGATTAAAACTTTTTAGCTTTTGACGATCAATGCAACTGCTTGAACAGCAATGCCCTCGGCCCTTCCTAAATGACCGAGCTTTTCATTGGTCTTTGCTTTGACATTGATGTGATCTGGAGTAACACCTAAATCGCTGGCGATGTTCTTCACCATCTCAGGAATGTGTGGTGCCATCTTAGGAGACTGACAAATGATCGTGGCATCGACATTGCCCACTGCATAACCTGCCGCCTGAAGCAATGACATCGTGGCTCGGAGCAAGACACGGCTATCAGCACCTTTGTACCTGTCATCGGTATCAGGAAAGTGACGACCAATATCACCAAGCGCTGCTGCCCCCAGTAAAGCATCGGTGATGGCGTGCAGCAAAGCATCGGCATCTGAGTGACCCAGTAGACCTTTGTCATGAGGAATTTTTACGCCACCCAAAATCAAGTCACGACCACTCACCAAAGCGTGGACGTCGTAACCTTGACCAATTCGAAATGCGCTGCTTGTCATTACTTCTCTTTCTTTTCAGAGTGATGAGTCAAGATTTGATCCATCAACGCCCAGTCTTGTGGGTATGTGACTTTGATATTACGCCATTCCCCTGGAACTAGAAGTGGTTCACAACCAGCACGTTCCATGGCACTGGCTTCATCCGTGACTTCAAATTTGTTCTTGATTGCCGCATCCAATGCTTCGGTCAAAGCCATCAAGCGGAACATTTGAGGAGTTTGAGCTAACCACAAACCATCTCTTGGTAATGTTTTACCAATGCATTGCGGATTTTGTGGGGAAATGAGTTTCAAGGTATCAGCCATTGGCATGGCCAAAATGCCACCACTGACATAAACGTGTTCAGTGACTGCTTGAATCAATCGTCTGGCTGCCTCAACAGTTAAACCTGGTCTGGCTGCATCGTGCACCAAGATCCAAGCGTCTTGATCAATGCCAGACTTTGCCATGGCTTTGAGTGTATTAAGAACAGTATCCGCTCTGGTGGCACCACCCGTGACACTCAGGTGAAAGCGTGGGTCTTGCGGCCAAGTGGCATTTGCTTGGTTTTGGGGCAGGTTTTTACTTTCTTCTGAAACACCGACCCAAAGAGATCCAATCTCGGGCATCGATAAAAAGGTATTGATGGCATGAAGTGCCATCGGCTGACCTGCCAAAGGCTCAAATTGTTTGGGCTGCTTCAAACCCATGCGACTACCAGTGCCAGCACAAGGAATCAGAACATGCAGCTGGGGCATCGATTTTGGAGGGGTTTGAGCTAAGTTCATGCCTCAATTCTATAATGTCTAGCTTATGCAGAAGTTATCGGCTGAAATATTGGCCAAATCTAGTACGGTGACATGGTCACCCCCCCTACCCGGACCAAGGGATGGGCAGCGCTTTACCTTAAGCGGTCTCCAAGGTTCTTCTGATGCTGCGGTGATTGCCCAACAGGCCTTGAGTCATCGTTCAGCCTTCTCTGTGATGGTGATCATTTGTGCCAATGCCTTGGATGCTGCACGCTTGCATGAAGAGATCCCCGTCTTTGCTCCCGATCTGAAAGTCAGACTGTTACCTGATTGGGAAATCTTGCCATACGATGCTTTTTCACCACATCAAGATTTGGTGTCTGAGCGTCTAGCGACTCTTCATGAATTATTGATTGGTCATTGCGACATTGTTTTAATGCCGGTGACCACCGCCATTCAAAAATTGGGACCCCCAAGTTTCTTGGCGGCACACACCTTCTTTTTCAAGAAGGGTGATAAGTTAGACGAGATGGCCCTGCGTCTGCAGCTTCAGCAAGCCGGCTACGATCCCGTGAGCGCTGTGGTTCGTCCTGGCGAATACAGTTTGCGCGGTGGCCTGATTGATTTATTTCCGATGGGCTCTGCCTTGCCTTATCGCTTGGATTTATTCGGCGATGAGATTGATCAAATCAGATCATTCGATCCAGACACACAACGCAGTTTGTTCCCTGTTCAAGAAGTGCGTCTACTCCCCGGCCATGAATTCCCGATGGACGAAGAATCACGCACAGCGTTTCGTGGTCGTTGGCGCGAAGTCTTTGATGGTGATCCTAGCCGCTGCAGTATTTATAAAGACATGGGCTTGGGCATCCCAAGTGCAGGCATTGAATCTTATTTACCGTTGTTCTTTGAGAGCACCGCCACTGTGTTTGATTACCTGCCTTTGGGCAAAGGCCCCGTTTGGTTAAGCATCCATGGCGAGCTAGAAAGTCAGATCAAAGGTTTTTGGCAAGACACACAGCAACGCTATAACTTTTTAAGCCATGACTCTTCACGACCAGTTTTAGATCCTAAGCAACTGTATTTACAAAATGATGAGTTGTTTGCTTTATTAAAGCCTCACGCACGCTTAATTTTGCAAAAGGAAATTTCTGGAGAAAGTGCTACAGAAAATAATGAAGTAGCTGAGAGAAGCTTTTGGTCCTTACCAGACATTGCTGTGAATCGCAAAGATGCTGATCCAATTTCTAAGATCAAGCATTTGATTAAAAATACCGAGTCACGGGTATTGATCAGTGCTGACAGTCCTGGTCGTCGTGAAACCATTCGTCAGCTGTTTGAAGAGAATCAGTTAAAGACTCACTCATCAGATTCAGTGGCTGAGTTCATTGCCTCCGATCTACCCTTGTCGATCACTCACAGCGCGATTCATGATGGCTTTGTGGCCAGTCATGCCAAGATCATCGTCATCACAGAATCTGAGCTCTTTGCTGCCAGTGCTAGAAGTAGGCGCAAAGGCAAAGACAAAGAAGCCAGCAACGTTGATACCTTGGTCAAAGATTTGTCCGAACTCAAAGTCGGCGATCCAGTGGTGCATGCTGAACACGGCATTGGTCGTTATCAAGGTTTGATTTTGTTAGATGTTGGCAATGGCGAAGAAGAGTTTTTACATTTGCTCTACGCCCATGCAGCGACTTTGTATGTGCCCGTGGCGCAATTACAACTGATCTCACGTTATGCAGGCTCTGATCCAGAATCAGCTCCATTGCACCAACTAGGCTCTGGTCAATGGGAACGTGCCAAGCGCAAAGCTGCCCAACAAATCAGGGACACCGCTGCCGAGCTTCTAAATTTATATGCTCAACGCGCCTTGCGCAAAGGTCATGCCTTTGAATTTTCTGCTCATGACTACGAAGCATTTGCAGAGAGCTTTGGCTTTGAAGAAACGGCTGACCAAGCGGCTGCCATTGCTGCAGTGATACAAGACATGACCAGTGGCAAACCAATGGATCGTTTGGTGTGCGGCGATGTGGGCTTTGGTAAAACTGAAGTGGCTTTGCGCGCTAGCTTCCTAGCTGTGATGGGTGGCAAACAAGTGGCGATCATGGCACCAACGACTTTGTTGGCTGAACAGCATGCTGAGACTTGGAAAGATCGTTTTGCTGATTGGCCAGTGAAGATTGTTGAGTTGTCGCGCTTCAAAACCACCAAAGAGGTCAATGCTGCCTTAGAGGCCATGGCCAAGGGTGAAGCAGACATTGTGATTGGTACGCATAAATTATTTTCTGCCGATGTGAAGTTCCCACGCCTAGGTCTGGTGATCATTGATGAGGAACATCGCTTTGGCGTGCGCCAAAAAGAGGCTCTGAAGTCGCTTCGAGCAGAAGTCGATGTCTTGACCTTGACTGCCACCCCTATTCCAAGAACCTTGGGCATGGCTTTAGAGGGCTTGCGAGATTTCTCAGTGATTGCTACGGCACCGCAAAAGCGTTTGGCAATCAAAACCTTTGTTCGCAGAGAGAGTGATGGAATCATTCGTGAGGCCGTGCTTCGAGAGATCAAACGTGGCGGTCAGGTGTATTTTTTACACAATGAAGTCGACACCATTGAAAACCGCAAGCAGTCTTTAGAAAAACTCTTACCAGAGGCTCGCATCGTGGTGGCTCATGGACAGATGCATGAGCGCGATCTAGAGCGCGTGATGCGTGACTTTGTCACACAGCGTGCGAATATCTTGTTGTGCACCACCATCATTGAAACCGGTATCGACGTTCCAACTGCCAACACCATCATCATGCATCGCGCTGATAAGTTTGGTTTGGCTCAGTTGCATCAATTACGCGGTCGTGTGGGACGTTCACACCACCAAGCTTATGCTTATCTAACCGTGCCTGATCCAGAAGCTTTGACCAAACAAGCCAAATTGCGCTTGGATGCCATCCAGGCCATGGAAGAATTAGGTTCTGGCTTCTATTTGGCGATGCACGATTTAGAAATCCGTGGCGCTGGCGAAGTTCTGGGCGATAAACAATCGGGTGATATTTCTGAGATTGGTTTCCAGCTGTATACCGAGATGCTCAATAAAGCCGTGAACTCTTTGAAGAATGGCAAAGAGCCTGATTTGATGGCACCAATGGAAGTGATCACCGATATCACTTTGGGAGTTCCGGCACTTTTAACCAATGATTACTGCCCCGATGTGCATGAGCGTCTCTCACTTTATAAGCGCTTAGCCACTGTGAATTCATTGGATAAGCTGATGGACATCAAGGAGGAATTGGTGGATCGTTTTGGTGATTTACCTGAACAAGCTCAATCTTTATTTGAAACTCATCGTTTGCGCTTGAATATGTCTGTTTTAGGTATCAAGAAAATTGATGCCAATCCAGCACAGATCACGATTCAGTTCATCCCCAACCCTCCGATTGATCCGATCAAGATCATTCAGCTGGTTCAAACCAATAAACGTATCCAGCTCAATGGCCAAGATAAGTTAAAGGTCTTGCCGGCTGACAAGGAAGCATTCATCACATTGGCCCAAAGACTTGAGGCGATTCGACAGTTGCTCAAGCATTTGAGCGATACTGCTATAAAACCTGAAACACTAAAAACATCATGATGCACATTGCCCTATTCCATCAAGACGCCATCAACGATCAGTTGATCAGTGAGATTAAAAAATCTCACACGATTCTTTCTGTGACTGAAAAATCCTCAAAAACTGCAGTCCTTGAGTTAAAAGACGCTTTGGATGCTGAGCATCGCACACACCTTCGCAATTTAGGTGTTTTGCATCAGACTGACCTTGGTTTTTTACCAAAGCATTTCAAAGGTTCAGACATCAAAGTTTTGGCCATGGACATGGATTCAACCTTGATCAATATTGAGTGCATTGATGAAATCGCTGATGCCGTGGGCAAGAAGAAAGAAGTATCAGAAATCACAGAAGCTGCCATGCGCGGTGAGATCAAAGATTTCAGCGAGAGTTTGCGTCGACGCGTGGCTCTATTAAAAGGCGTACCTGCAGCAGCTTTGGATGAAGTATTTAGTCAACGTTTGCGTCTTAATCCTGGTGCCAAAGAGTTAATTGCTGGCGCACACGCTAAAGGTATACATACTCTTTTGGTGTCTGGTGGTTTTACTTTTTTCACCCACAAGCTTCAGGCACAACTGAATTTATCTGAAACGCACGCCAATCAATTAGAAATCGTTGATGGATTTTTAACTGGGCAAGTTTTAGGCAATATTGTTGATGGCGCCGCTAAAGCAGCTTATGTCGAAGCACGTTGTTTAGCCTTGGGTGCAAATAAACATGCCGCTATCACCATGGGTGATGGCTCCAATGATTTACCGATGATGCATGGCGCAGGTTTGTCGATTGCCTACCGTGCCAAACCAATCGTCAAAGAAAAAGCAGATTTAGCATTTGATCATGTGGGCTTGGATGCTTGTTTGGATCTTTTTAATTAAAAATTTCGTAAACAATCTGATCAGATAAGCGTTAATTAATTAGAACCCCTACTTCTATGAAGTGGGGGTTTTGTCCTTTTTGGGCTTCATTAATTAACAAATATGACAAAAGGAATTTATATGAAGAAAGAAAAATTGCCTAGGGTAACGCGTATAAAAATTGATATGAACGATCCCTCTACATTTCCAAAATCGACTATGAATAGAGAATTTATAGATGCAACCACTGAGGAAGATATTGCGAAGCAAATTATTGAGGATGATTTAGAGGCCCAAAGAGATGCTTTGCTGTTCAAAAAGAGGAATGAAAAAAACCGCTCTATTTGAGCGGTTTTTTTGTTTGGCTTGCTTAGCTTTTATT
>CALKUJ010000122.1 GCA_937996825.1 uncultured Polynucleobacter sp.
GCCATTGAAGCGGGCTGTCAATTTACTGGTGCCACCGTGCACCGTGTGACCGACCAGCTAGACCACGGTGAGATCTTGGCCCAAGCCGTGGTGCCCGTGCTGCCTGGCGACACCCCCGACACATTGGCTGCGCGGGTGTTGACGCAGGAGCATTTGATTTATCCGAAGGTGGTGGCGGAGCTCGTGTCAAGCACTTGTTAAGCCTATAGCAACCAGAGGCATAATTAATTCTTTTGGATTATTAAATGTCTAAGCTCTTTTTCATCATTGCTCTAATCATGAGCGTACAAACTACGCAAGCTCAAAGCCGATTTGAA
Source organism: uncultured Polynucleobacter sp. (assembly GCA_937996825.1). Lineage (GTDB taxonomy): Bacteria > Pseudomonadota > Gammaproteobacteria > Burkholderiales > Burkholderiaceae > Polynucleobacter. Next base: position 318 of record CALKUJ010000122.1, read on the forward strand.
GCTCCCGAAGAGTTCACTTATGAAGATAAGGTTTACAAGCTAAATTTCTCAAAGAAGCAAGGCAACGAGATTTACGAATACACAACCGATGGGGAAACAGTCAAAAACTGGACAACGCTCATCACATTCATTTATGCAAAAAATCTAAGCGTAACTCCATCGGATTGGGCAAATGCGACCAAGAAGAGTCTTGACGCAAGTAAGCTCAAACCTCATTACAGTGTTTACACACTAGGCGACAACTCCTACGCGATTCAGCTTTATGAGCCGATACCAAGTGATCTTTCGTATGAGGCGACCATCAAAAAAGCTTTCTTTATTGAAGCATGTAATGGACCACTAGATTTCGCATTTGCAAAGCGCTACCCAAGCATTCAAGACGTGTCCGACGAAGTTAAACGGGAAAAGTTAGTTGGAATTGCACAGGAAGCCAAAAAACGCATCAAAGAATTAGAAACTGCCACATGGAAACCTAGATGCGTTGGCTCTGCACAGTAAAAATTATTGCAGTACTAATGACAGTGGGTCTAGTGTCCGCATGTATCACTACCAAAGGTACATACTCAATCAAGGCTTACGATGCATCTGGAAGAGAATTCAGCGAGGACGTCAAACTCTTCGCATTTGGATCAGGCATCTACAGCAGCATTTCAGCGTTATGCATAGTCCATCCGAAAGCAATAGTGATCGTTCGTGATGTTGAGACTGGCAAACAACTGGAGTCTGAAAGTCCTCATCAATGTCGATAGTTCATTTGACGAATTCAATAACGAAATGCGCACGATTTCAACAATCATGTTTTTAATGCTCCATCTCGTAGCTGGGGCTAGGGAATATCAACCCCTAACTGGCAGTTACTCCATCGGAGGTAAAACTTTCTACGATGCGCCAGACAGCGAACATAACGACACGCACATTTATTTCGAAGTTAGTGGGTCGGCAGCCAAAGATCTTTTTGAGTCGATGAAAATCCACCCCATTCGTGATGTGTGCGCAGACGATGGCTCATTCACCAAACGCATCAAAGAAATGCAATGCACTCAATCCGCAGACCGTCAGCAGCACAGATGCTGGTTTGGCATTGATGTGAAGAAACAGCGCATCACAAACGGGGTGGTTTGCTAATTTTTATGTGAGATACCCGAAGGCGAGGTGGCTGGCTGCGGCTGACGATTTCTGGTACTCCAGCATGAGGAAGCCGCAGTCAGCCACCTCGCCGAAGCGAACGCAACAAATCAAGCCAAGAGCCGAGAACTCTTAGGCACATGCGCCATCAAAAACTCCATCTGATCCGCCAAGATACGG
>CALKUJ010000123.1 GCA_937996825.1 uncultured Polynucleobacter sp.
CGCCCAGCGACTGGTCTACATGGGTTCCTTCATGGACTACAAAAACGTCGAGGTGCTAATCGATGGGATGAAGTTCTTGCCGGAGTATGAGCTTCACCTGCTCAGCCGAATCAAGCCGGAACGCCAAGCCGAACTCGAAGCCCGCGTTCGAGCTTTGACGCGTCGAGGCACCGGCGGCGGACCAACTGTTGTGAAACACGGTCCTTTGCAATTCGATCAAGTTGGTCGCGTGGCTTATATCGATGAAAAAATGCTCGAATTATCTGCAAGAGAGCTAGGACTTTTAGAGGTTTTATTAAAAAGAGTGGGGCGCCTCGTTTCTAAGGATCAATTGGTTGATCATTTGTGCGAATGGGGCGAAGAAGTCAGTAACAATGCCATCGAGGTATATGTTCATCGCCTTCGCAAGAAAATTGAAGTTGGTGGCATTCGTATTGCAACGATTCGTGGCCTTGGTTACTGCCTAGAAAAATTTCAAGCACCTCCAGAAGCATCAAAAGTATCTGAAACTTAATATCTGAAATGGCTGATGTACGCCCCGCCATTGATGCGGAACTTCAACGGCTCTTACCACCAGAGTCATATGGCTTAAAACATACCAACAAAGGCCCACGATCCCTCTTCGGAGAAATCCTAGATTGGATGTTAGCTCCGCTTTTATTGTTGTGGCCAATGAGTATTGCCGTGACTTATTTAGTGGCTCAATCAATTGCAACAGCACCGTTTGATCGAAGTTTAGAAAACAGTGTGCAAGCCATCTCTCAGCAAATTAAAACAGTCGGCGACGAGATATATCTGACTCTACCCATGTCAGCCCGACAAATTTTGCGCGCTGACGAAAACGATACGATTTATTTTCAGGTGATTGGCCCCCGCGGGGAATTAATTGCAGGGGATAAGGATTTATCTTTGCCAACCGAAGCTGATTCATTGCAAGTCGGCACCATCACTTATCGTGATAGCCGAATTGCTGGCAATGAAGTACGAATTGCTGCAACCTTGCTCACGCTATCCACCCCTACTGGCCCAGTCTCAGTGATGGTTCAAGTTGCCGAAACCTTGGAAAAAAGATCACAGCTTGCCAATGAAATCATCAAAGGCGTGATCTTGCCGCAATTCATTATTTTGCCAATTGTGGTGGTCTTGGTTTGGTTCGGTTTAAGCAGAGGTCTAGCACCACTGAATGCTTTACAAAACAGAATCAGAAATCGCTTGGTGGATGACACCAGCCCGATCGAAGAACGCGCAGCGCCTCAAGAAATCATGCCATTGATTTCAAGTTTTAATGATGTTTTGTATCAACTTGAAGATTCCGTGCAATCACAGAAACGATTCATTGCGGATGCTGCCCATCAATTAAAAACTCCTTTGGCCGGCCTTCGTATGCAGGCTGAATTAGCTCAAAGAGAAAATAGTCCTGAAGAGCTCCAACGTTCACTGGAACAAATTGCAGATAGCTCGACCAGAGCCACGCGCCTGGTACAGCAATTGCTATCACTGGCCAGAATGGAAAACACCAACAAACTCAGTGAAAAGATTTTGATTGATTTATCCCAAGCGGCCGCTGATGCAACTAAAAATTGGTTATCAGCTGCTTGGGAAAAGAACATTGATTTGGGTTGTGAAACCAATCAACAAACATACAAAATGTATGGCAATCCACTCATGTTGAAAGAGTTATTCAATAACTTACTTGATAACGCTATCAAATACACACCACCCAATGGTACTGTGACAGTTGATGTGAGACATGCCAACCAACCCGGCTTACTCATCGTTGAAGTGAAAGACACGGGACCAGGAATTCCGCCAGAGGAACGTCAGCGAGTGCTTGAACGTTTTTACCGAGTACTTGGCAGTGACGTTGAAGGCAGCGGCTTAGGTTTGGCCATCGTGAAAGAAATTGCTACTCAACATGGCGGCAAGCTAGAGATTCTTGAAAACATCTACCAAGAGTCACCTCTGAAATATGGAACTTGCATGCGCGTTTATCTTCCAGTGGGCACCCCATGAAAACATGGTCCAAAAATAAACGCTTGATCGCGATCCTATTAATTGTTTGGTTTGTAACAACCTTGGTGGTTGGCCTTGCCCCCGAACCTTTGAGATTCAATTTCTTTGGCTGGAACTTTACATATTGGTGGGGAGCTCAAGGAGCACTCCTAATTTATTTGGCGATTATTTGGATTTATGCCCATAAGATGCATCAATATGAAAAGAAAAGAAAGCCATAAATACTGCCAAAGCATCTAGCATTAACCCTAAAAATGAAGCGGTCTATGGATTTATTCATTGATTCGACTCATTTTCATTGCACAATACTAAAAAAACATACAACGAGACATCATGCGTAAATTTTGGCCCAATAGTAACTATCAGTTTCTATCTGTTAATCAGGATCGACAACTCATCATCACTGATGACTTTTTAAGATCTTATTTAAGAAGACCTGAGCTTGCTCTGATTCCAGAGTCTTGTGCTCAAGAACAAAAGATTCATCAATTACTGACAGACAATCCAAGAGCAAGAATTGATCCTGCTGAAATTAAAAAAATGCAAGATCCTGATATTCAAGTGAACTATGAAATCTGGTTGCGCTTCAGAGACAAATTAGTTCTAGCACCCACATTAGAAAATTTTTACTTGGGTTTATTTCAAGGAGGCGGGGTTGATGTTCCACCACTTTTTGTTGATCAATTGACCCAAATACTTTGCCAACATCTCTTAGGCGAAAACCCAAGTGCTATTGAGGCAAGAGCTGCAGAGCTTTTATTCAGAATGCAAAAGATCACCATTCTGGATGATGGTCACATCATGTCAGCCGATCAAATCACGGTTGAGAAGTATGCAGAAACAGGTGGATTCGGCAGCATTGGCGAATTACTGAAACAAAACTCAGTACCCCTCAGAACGATTGATTTAGATGTATTGATCAAAGCTAACGCTGATGATTACTGGGAGCGTGATGAAGCACACGACTTTGTTCTTCAACTCAACTATGACCAAGATGGCGCTGCAGCCCTGAGCAAACTTCTTGAGAAGTGGATCTTCCACTTTCACGGCACCAAAGTCACCATCACTCCTCAAGGTCAAATCTCAGACTCAAAATGGTCTTGGCACATTGGCCTTGATGTGAATGCCACTGAAATTTTGAACGCCCTCTATAACGGCGAAACAGTGGATAACTCAAAATTAGCTCAAGTCTTGTGTCTGTTTAAACTGGAGTTCATTGATAAAGGTCGCATGCTGCCAGAAATTGCTGGCAAGCCTATTTATCTTGCCATGGCTCATGACATCGATAAGTGTCTAAAGTTCAAGCCACAAAACTTGTTGATCAACTTACCTTTGGCCGAAACTTCTTAAAACTTTTACAAATAATCAACGGTGACTTATGACTTCTTTTTGTCAACTATGCAATTCAAGCAACCTACAAACCAATCTGCAAAATGACGCTAAGAGTAAGTCACCACTCGCGATTTCATTCTGCAATGATTGCAGCCTTGTTCAGCAACAAGAGATTCCTTCTGATGAAGAATTAAAAATCTACTATTCTCATAATTACCGCCAAGACTACAAAAGTACTTACTCGCCAAAAGCAAAGTATGTGCGTCGTGCAGGTATGACTGCTTTAGATAGAATCAGATTTCTTGAGTCGCACATTCAACTATCCAATCAAGTTCTTTTAGATATTGGTGCAGGTGGCGGCGAGTTTGTCTACATGGCTCAAAAAAGAGGTCTACAGTCCAAGGGTATCGAACCAAATCTTGGTTACTCAACATTTTCTAAGGAACAATACGGTGTTGAAGTTAAAACAGCCATGCTGTCAGATGTTCAAGATTCTTCGGCAGATATAGTGACTCTGTTCCATGTGTTTGAACACATGGCAAAACCTTTAGAGGTCATGAAAAAACTTTATTCAAGTATCAAAGATGGTGGCTATCTATTCATCGAGGTTCCAAATATCTTGCAAGCTGATGCATCACCTCACAATATCTACTTCAAGGCACATCTTTTCTATTATTCAAAATTCACTCTTGCATGCGCAGCAAGTCAGTACTTTGATGTGGTCAAAGTCGAAGATAAGGGAAATTTAAAAGTCTTGTTTAAAAAGAAACCTCAACCATCTGAAAAAATTTCTTCAGTTCAGGCCGATCAAATTGAGTTTTCCCAAAACAGAATCAAGCAAAAAGGTTGGTTTGAATATCTCTTTAACGGCAAAGGGGTGATTAAACCTTTGCTCAGAGTTGATCGTGTTGTCACAGAATCATTCATCAAAAAAACCAGCCCTAAAGAGATACTCGATTCACTCTATGCATCCAGGGAAGATTTTTATCGTCCTCTATCAAAATATAAGCTCAAAAAAGCTGCCGCGTGGAGCGGTGCTGGGGGTCTGAGTATTGCTGTTGTAGCAGCGCTTTGTTGATGCTTGCGGTAAAAGTTTCAAGAAAACTGCCCAAAAAGTATTAAAAAGTATCAATATCAGGGGTTTAAAGCCCTGCTCACCTCCCCAAACAGCTCCTCGCTAGGTGAAGCCAGCAAAATAAGCTATACTTTCGGTCTTTGGCGAATTAGCTCAGCCGGTTAGAGCGACGGAATCATAATCCGCAGGTCCGGGGTTCGAATCCCTGATTCGCCACCAATTTCCCCCTCTCGCAGCATGAATCGATGAATGCGAGTCTGACTGAAAAAGCCCCCAGGGCATTCAGCCCAAGCTAAAAATCTCATCTTATATTGGCAAAGAAGCATTAAGACACTGGTATTTACCTAGTTTATATGTGGATTTTGGGCGTTTTCAGTGGCTTACAATAGAGCCGTTATCGATTTGAATACTCAAGGCTTTTCATGAATCCAAGCACCCTACAAATTATCGCCACAACACTTTTTGTTATTGCGGTGTTGCACACATTTTCATCATCATTTTTTGAGCATTTAGCTCATAAGCAACCAAATCACTCTGGCCTATGGCACTTACTTGGTGAAGTAGAGGCTGTTTTTGGTTTTTGGGCAATGATTTTGATTGTGTTCATGGCGTTCGCCTCTGGCGGCTATCAGCCCTCAGTTGAATATTTGGAAAGTAGAAACTACACAGAACCTTTGTTTGTATTTGCCATCATGGTTGTGGCAGCGAGTCGCCCTGTATTGCACTTTGCTTCCGAATTAGTGCGCTTGGTGTCTGGTTTGTTCAGTCAGTTATTCCGCATCAACAATGTCACCACCAATTATTTTGTGACACTCAGCTTAGTTCCATTGCTTGGCTCATTCATCACCGAGCCAGCAGCCATGACTTTGGCAGCACTTCTTTTAAAGAAAAAGGTATTTAGCCAAACATCTAATACAAAGTTAATGTATCTAACGATCGGCGTGTTGTTCGTCAATATCTCTATTGGTGGTGCATTGACAAGTTTTGCTGCTCCTCCGATTTTGATGGTGGCAGCTGCATGGGGTTGGGATACTGCTTATGTTTTCCAAACATTCGGGATAAAAGCAGCATTAGCCGTTACAGTGAACTCACTTCTTGTGACTCTTTTGGTTCATCGAGATTTACCAAAAGCGAACGTCAATGATCAAAAAGATGAAATGCCAGTTTTTGTCATGGGAGTGCACTTACTATTCTTGGCAGGCATTGTGATTTTTGCTCATCATCCAGTGGTGTTCATGGGACTTCTACTTTTCTTCATGGGCTACACACACGCTTACGCTAAGTTTCAAAATCCTTTACTACTTAAAGAAGCTTTGATGGTTGCATTCTTCTTAGCTGGTTTAGTGGTCCTTGGCGGTATGCAGCAATGGTGGCTACAACCAATTTTAGAGAACATGAGTAGCACTGTTGTTTACTACGGTGCAACTGCATTGACTGCAGTTACTGATAATGCTGCCCTTACTTACCTAGGTTCATTGGTGGAAGGCACAAGCGAAGAGTTCAAATACGCATTGGTTGCTGGCGCCATCACCGGCGGTGGATTGACTGTGATTGCCAACGCACCAAATCCTGCAGGCATGTCAATTCTTCGCGAACATTTCCCTGATGGCAGTGTGTCTGCACTCTGGTTATTTTTGGCAGCTTTGCCACCAACCATCGTGGCAATCATTGCGTTTCAGTTCATCTAAATAATGAAAAAAGTTTATATCAAAACCTTCGGATGTCAGATGAATGAATATGATTCTGACAAGATGGTGGACGTCCTTCACCATCACGATGGCATGATAAAAACTGATACGCCAGAAGATGCAGATTTAATTCTTTTAAATACTTGTTCAGTTCGCGAAAAGGCCCAAGAAAAAGTTTTTTCTGATTTGGGCCGCTTGCGTGAACTAAAACTTAAACGACCTGAACTAATGATTGGTGTTGGCGGCTGCGTTGCAAGCCAAGAAGGTAAACACATTGTTAACCGAGCACCCTATGTTGATATTGTTTTTGGTCCACAAACCCTGCACAGACTTCCAGAGCTGATTGAGGCACGTCATTCAAGTGGCTTACCTCAGGTAGACATCAGTTTTCCAGAAATCGAAAAGTTTGATAACTTACCTCCAGCCAAAGTTGAAGGTGGTGCGGCTTATGTATCCATCATGGAAGGCTGCTCTAAGTATTGCAGCTATTGCGTAGTCCCCTACACAAGAGGCGAAGAGGTTTCCAGACCATTCGAAGATGTTCTAACTGAAGTAGCTGGTTTAGCGCAACAGGGCGTTCAAGAGATTCAATTATTGGGTCAGAATGTGAATGCCTATAGAGGCAGCATTGCTGGCTCAAGTGAGATCGCTGACTTCGCCATGCTTTTGGAATATGTGGCAGAAATACCAGGCGTTGAACGAATTCGTTTCACAACCAGTCACCCAAAAGAATTCACCCAACGCTTGATTGATGCCTATGCAAAAATTCCAAAACTTGTGAATCAACTGCACCTTCCAGTTCAGCATGGATCAGACAGAGTGTTAGCCAATATGAAACGTGGCTACACCATCTTGGAATACAAAAGCATCATCAAAAAGATGAAAGCCGTGCGTCCAGGCATTTCTATTTCAAGCGACTTCATTGTTGGCTTCCCTGGTGAAACAGAAGAAGATTTTGAGCAACTCATGAAGCTTG
>CALKUJ010000124.1 GCA_937996825.1 uncultured Polynucleobacter sp.
CCAGCATTAGCGCCAAACTCAATTGACGTTTACTGACCAAACACAACCCACATTTAACCGCCTAAAAGGTACGAATGCCTTCAAATACAAGGCTTCGTGAGGTTGTGTGAGCTTGAGATTAAGCCTCATCAACAAAGGCTAAAACGTACGTTAGAGGCGTAATACTCTTTGCCACCCAATGAAACGTTCCACGTCATGACGGCCAGTGCGCGTGTATCGGTCCATGGTGCGTTGGTGCCGCGTACGTTTTCCGTGGTGTCTTTTTCTAAGCTCACGCCAAAGACGGGGAGGTATTTGCTGTATTCACCCGTGACTGCGCTGCGCTGCGCATTGACATCTTTGCGTAGTGCTAACAAGTCAAAGTTTTGTTCTTTGACGTATTGGCGAATTTGCCCATAGTTGTCCGGCAAGGCAGGTAACAACTGCAAGAAGGGGAGGTGCAGTGCTGTTGGCATAACGCCTGTGAGGCGATCAAGTTCAAACATGGCATTGCGGTAGTTGGTTTGCTGCTCTAAGCGAGTTTGGCGCGCAGCCAGCACTCGGGTGCGAGCACGTTCAAGGTCTGCTTGGCTAGATGCGCCTGCACTTGCACGGGCTTCTAGGTAATTGAGAATTTTGTTGAGTTGTTCCAGTTGAGCATCTGAAAAATTTAGCGTGATGCGCGCAACAGCGACGTCAATCGTGGCTCTTGTGGCCGCCAAAGACGTTGCTTCGCGCATAGATTGCAGACGAAGTGAGCTGGCGTCTTTGGTTTGACGGCTGCTGTCGAACTCTTTGAATACGGGGACGTTAAAGATCGGCTGAGTCAACCGTATGGTTTTGCTGTGATACGTGTGTTTGTTTGAGCCCGTGGTTGGAATAGCTTGCGTGGTGGATTCTGATTTTTCGGGGCCTCGTGCAATCCGAATGCTGGCGGCAGGCAAAAGATCTGCGCGTGCCACGCCTACGCGCGCTTCTGCACTTTCAAACTGTGCACGTGCTTGGCGCATTTGTGGGCTTTGCTGGAGACTCAGGGCGACGAAGTCTGGCAATCCCATGCCTTTGTCAGATGGTTGAGAGGTCGGCTGTGGAAAGTCGCTTTCAACATTTGGCAGTTCAATGAGGTCTTGGCCTGCCAAATCGGCTAGGCGAAACTTCGCTGGAAGTTGTGCTGAGGCAGTCGATAGGAATGCGCTGTATGCAAAGAGGCAAAGGCCAGCCTTCAGCAAAAAACGGTTTTGTATATGAAAGTTCAAATTCGACATGGTTGATTCAATAAATTTGTGCTTTTGTGGTTTTTGCTTTTTAGATGTTGATAATTTATATTTAAAAAGCTATGGAAAGTTTTAAGATTTGTTAGGTAATGGGTAAAAATACCCATCCAAAGCATTCATGTTTCAGTTTTTTTGTGGATTTAAACAATTTCTTATGAGTTGTTAAGTACTGGATCGTGTGTAACTACAGTATTTATTGAGAACTAGTGTATCAATAAAAATGATTAATTCACCCAAAAGAGTTAAATTGATTCTTGTGAGGTGTTGGAGCTTGTTTGCAAAAAGAAAAAGCGCGATCCATCGTGAGATGAATCGCGCTTCGATGTTGGGCTGCAGGCTTGGGGCTGCAGCGCTTAGGGGGGGGCTTAAAGTGTGCGGATGACTTCTGCGTAAAGTTTGTCGGTGACTTCTGGCATGACACCAAACCAAGCTTGGAATGCGGGGCGTGCTTGATGAATGAGCATACCTAAACCGTTGACGGTTGAATTGCCACGCTGGCGTGCTTCTTTTAATAAAGGTGTTTCCATAGGGATGTACACCGCATCAGAAACAAGAGCATCTGTTGGTAAGTTAGTCAATGAGATGTCTAGTGCGGGCTCTCCATGCATGCCCTGACTGGTTGTGTTGATCAGCAGTGACGCGCCAATAAGCGCGTCTTCTCTGTTTTCCCATTGCACGCTGGTGACCAATGAGCCGAACTCTTGTGCGAGTTCCTCGGCTTTGCTGTGGGTGCGATTGATCACACGAATTCGCGTCGCGCCCTCATCTAGCAAGCTAACGATGATGGCGCGCGCCGCGCCGCCTGCACCAATCACAGCGATAGGGCCTGCGTTGGCCTGCCATGTAGGCTGGGCTTCTAGGAGGCTGTGAATGAACCCAAAGCCATCATTGTTAAAACCATGTAATGCCCCATCGGCCTGAACCACCACGGTATTGATAGCACCCATTCTTTGAGCCAGTGGATGAACCCAATCTACGTACGCCATGGCATTGACTTTGTGTGGGATTGTGATGTTGCAGCCTGCAAGGCCTAGTGCTTGTAAGCCTCGAATGGCGGCTTCAAGGTTTGATGGTTCAACAGGAAATGCGCCGTACGCACCTGATAGGTTGTATTGCCGTATCCAGTGGTTGTGGATAAGAGGTGATCTTGAATGGGCGACAGGCCAGCCCATAACGCCAGCGATGGTGAAGGAGTTGTTCATGACATTTTTCGAAGGAATGGCTCAATGGTAGCCATTGCCTTGGGTGGGTTCGAGTTGGCAAGTGAGGTGGATGAGGCTTATGCGAGTTTTTCGCATTGAAAGTGTTAGGAAGCACATTCAAAAAATACGCTAAGTGGTTGCATTGAATGAACTTTTTTTCACAAATAAACAACATAAAATCATAAGAAATGTAGTTTTTGTCGGTTTGTTTGCTAAAATTTGGCCAAGGAGTCCATATGTCTAATCAATCTGATTCGCTCGAAAGTGTTGTTATCGGTG
>CALKUJ010000125.1 GCA_937996825.1 uncultured Polynucleobacter sp.
CGCCAATTATTCAAACAACGCAACAGATCATGCAAAAACTAAATTTAGTGCGCTAGCTACTAGCGCACTAAAATTTATTCTTCTACCAATTTGCAGGGCATTTTGATGCCTTTTTCTACGCGTTTTTCTTCGCAATAACGCATAGCACGACGTTCGCCTTCGGCCGACATTTTGATGTGAATTGAACAGCGAAACGCCATTTTTTCACCATCGGAATGACTGTCAAAAGCAGCCGCACAGTGACTCATCGGCGTCATCTCTGGCTTGAGTTCTTTCCATACAGATCGCAATGAATCAGGCAATTCACTGACATGCATGGACGGGTAAGGACCTATCGGCTTTGCCAAAGCGGCAAAACCGATAAACACCAAGGCACTAATTAAGTATTTGATGCGATTCATGCGTTTGTTTCGGTGATCGCGCTGTTAAACAGCGGCGGCTTGTGTAATCAAAGCAGCATCGAGCGTGCCTGCTGCTTTCAAAGCCTGTACCCAAGTTGGCGATACACCACGGCCAGTCCACGTTTGCTCAGGATTCGCTGGATTGCGATATTTAGGCGCAACCTTTTTACCTGCCAACGCGCCTTTTTTAGCGGTTTTGGGCGCTTTGCCTGCCTTGGCTGGCTTTCCTGCGCTTAAGGCTTTACCAATGTCCGCCGCAGTCAACCCTGCTTCTTTGGCCATCATCACAATTTTTGCCAAAACTTTGTCGTGCGACTTTGATTTCAAAGCTTGTTCTTTTTTATCTAAAAGTTCGCGCTGTTTACGAATAGCGGCGAGTTGATTTGCAACGGTAGTACGTGCCATGAGATATTCCTATTCAATATATTTCGAAATCAATGTTCATATTTTAAGCATACTTTAATAAATTAAAAAGCCTGCATAAAGCAGGCTTTTATTAAATTGATTTGAATTTAAGATTAATTCAAAGCATCTTTCAAACCCTTGCCAGGCTTGAAACGTGGCACTTTAGCGGCCTTGATTTTCAAAGCGGCGCCCGTGCGTGGGTTACGGCCTGTGCGTGCAGCACGCTTGCTCACGCTAAAAGTGCCAAAACCGACCAAAGTTACGGTGTCACCTTTTTTGAGGGTCTTTTTGACTGCTTCAATAATGGAAGCGAGTGCGCGAGTCGCAGCAGCTTTAGAGATATCAGATTTACCTGCGATGTGTTCAATGAGTTCTGTCTTGTTCACGTTGTTGTTCCTATTGTTGATTTTTTACCAGCCATGCTGATTTGATTAGTTTACTTAAATTTAAAGGCTTTCAAATGCATCAACAGCGTATTTTTCAAGGATGGGCTAAATGACATCTTTGTAACGCCAACCTGATCATCCGACGACCGCTTCATCCAAAAATCTTCATGTGTCGAATGAGGATGGCCATGCCCCCACCACCCACCCCGCCCGTAGCCTCTGAAGGGTCTGCGGTTCAAACGTTAGATCAACTGTTTCAACAGGCATTGGAACTCGTCGCTTCAGACATTCATGTCGAAAGTGGCGAAGATTTCTTTCGCGTGCGCTTTCGCATTGATGGTCAATTGCGCATGGCGGCCACACCCTCGCTCAGCTTGCGAGACCCCGTGGTCTCGCGCCTGAAAGTCTTGGCACGGATGGATATTGCGGAAAAACGTTTACCGCAAGATGGGCGAATTCAGTACGTCTACAAAGATCAAACTATTGATTTACGGGTGAGCTCTTTACCGACGCTGCATGGGGAAAAAATTGTGGTGCGTATCTTAAATTTCTCGCGCGAAAGACCAAGTCTCGACGCTTTAGGCTACGAACCCGATGACCGCGCGCATTTGCTTCAAGCACTCAAACGTCCACACGGCCTCATTTTGATGACGGGGCCCACAGGAGCTGGCAAAACTTTGTCTCTATATAGCTGCCTTGAATTACTGAATCGAACTGAAGTCAATATTTCAACCGTTGAAGACCCTTCAGAAATTCATCTCCCAGGCGCCAACCAAGTCAATATCAATGAACGTGCAGGCTTAACGTTCGCCAGCGCACTCCGAGCATTACTGAGACAAGATCCTGACGTGATCATGGTGGGTGAAATTCGTGATGTAGAAACCGCAGAAATTGCCATCCAATCCGCCCAAACCGGCCACCTCGTTTTATCCACGCTGCATACAAACGATGCACCAGGCACCTTAGCTCGGTTACGTCACATGGGCATTCCCGCATTCAATGTGGCGGCAAGTGTGAGCCTCATCACCGCGCAACGCTTGATCAGACGCTTGTGCGATCACTGCAAATGCGCCGTGGACGAAACACAAACCGAATTATTTTTCAAAACATTCCACCCGCAAGACAACCAAGCACTCACTGCCAATTCACGGACACAAGCCAAACTTTTCAAAGCAGTGGGCTGCCCTCTCTGCGACAAGGGTTACAAAGGACGCACCGGCATTTACCAAGTGATGCCTATCAGCCATGCCATGCAAGCACTCATCCTGAGTGACAGCGACAGCCAAACATTGGCGGCACAAGCGGCAGCAGAAGGCATTCGCACACTGCGGCAAGCCGGGTGGCTCAAAGTCTTGCAGGGCATCACCTCCATGGATGAGGTCATGGCCCTCACCATCCATGACTAAGCGTTGCTACGCATGGCGTGGCCATGACCGACAAGGCGTGTGTTTACATGGGGAAATGCAGGCCAACAGCAAAAATGAAGTCACGCAATGGTTGAAGCAGCAGCGCATTCGCCCCATCCGCATTCAATACCAACTAGAAGTCCCAGCTTGGCTCAAGCGCACACAAAAATCTCGAATTCAGACTCGTGACATCGTTCAAATGACACGTCAATTGGCCACGCTGCTCCACGCGGGCGTGCCATTGCTTCAGTCATTTGACATGCTCCATAAAGGACTGCCGCCATCAGCCCTTCAAACACTGATTCATGAGATCCGGACTCACATTGAAAGCGGCATGGCACTCAATCAAGTTTTGAGAAAACACGACGCTTTTGATGCGTTTTATTGCAATTTAGTCGCCGCCGGCGAAATGGCAGGCATGCTGGATGTCGTACTGGATCGGTTGGCACATCACCTGGAAAAAACGCAAGCGCTGAAGTCGACGGTAAGGTCCGCACTGATCTACCCGAGCGCCATACTTGCAATTGCAGTCACCGTGCTCGCACTTATTTTGCAGTTTGTGGTTCCCGCTTTCCAAAATATTTTCATGTCCTTTGGGACTGAGTTGCCGTGGCTCACGCGACTGGTTATTTCATTGAGTGAAGGTTTTCAGCTTTACGGATTAGTGGGCATCACGGTCTGCATTGTTGCGGGATGGTGGGTACACCATGAGG
>CALKUJ010000126.1 GCA_937996825.1 uncultured Polynucleobacter sp.
CTGGGTCTAACAGGTCTTTAAGTGGGATGCCAAGAACATCTGCCAGCACGCCCATGTTGTCAATCGAGACATTTCGAGCTTTACGTTCGATGCCGCTTAAGTAGCTCCTGCTCATTCCAGCATCAAGTGCGAGTTTTTCTTGAGAGATTTCACGGATGCGTCGATAAACCCGGAGGTTGTTGGCAAAAATCTCCCGTGCGGTCATGCGTTTGGGCTTTTTCATGCGCCTTAGCTTCCCGCAGTATGAAATATGCCTCAACACCCCATTGAGTACGTATGGCACACTATGAGTGACATTTAGATGGTTTTATAAGTCTCTAGGTGCTTTATTGAGGCCAGAGATGTTTTGGCCTATGTAGCTATTGGTGATGCCGCATGAGGAGTGTTATGGGTGTTAGAAACGAAACGGGGGAAGCAGAGGGACTCGCGCTTGTTCCAATCGCATATGAAAAGCTGAATGCACGGCAAAAAGAGGCATTCAACTTTCAGAAAGTTGCTGCCTTACTGGCCAACTACGGTTTCAATTGCATTAAGTTGGCAGACGACTGGCAAGGCGCTGATTTCTTGGCCTATCACAACGATGGGGAGCAAACGCTCAAAGTTCAGCTCAAAGGGCGACTGACAATCGATAAAAAGTACCAAGGGAAACAAATTTACATGGCATTCCCTATGTCTGAGATTTGGTACTTGGTGC
This sequence comes from uncultured Polynucleobacter sp., assembly GCA_937996825.1. Taxonomy (GTDB): domain Bacteria; phylum Pseudomonadota; class Gammaproteobacteria; order Burkholderiales; family Burkholderiaceae; genus Polynucleobacter. Next base: position 695 of record CALKUJ010000126.1, read on the forward strand.
CTCATGACAAGCTGGTTCAGTTGGTCGAAGAGCACACTAATTGGATAGAGACAAAGTCTTGGGGGGAGGAGGGCGAGGAAGGCCATTACCACAGCCCAGCGCCCCCTAAAAATCTCACGAATGCACTTCATCAATTTCAGTTGAAACCTATTGACGTCACAACCGTCAAAGATAAATCTTCAAAAAAATCTTAGCAATCTGAAAATTTCTTAAAACGGTATGGCAAACTATTCCTACCTTGACTGACCTAATAGGACAGTTTGGTGGCGATTGAGATCTAGTGAAATCACAGACTTAGATTTCTAACGCCACAAGTTCTCCGAATTGCGCGGACAGAGCCGCGGGCGATACAGAGACTTGATGCCGTTTAGATTTTTCTGACGGCTTCAATCCACTCCCGACATGGGAAGTGGCTATGTGTCGTACAAATTTGGAGAATTTATGGAAAAAGAATCCACAAGCCTGAGGCAAAAAACCATCAATGCGCTTCAGGAGCAAAACCGGTCACTGACTTTCCGCGAGTTGACTGATGCAATCTGGGCTATGTACCCAGAATACAAAGACTACCTGATTGGTAAGTACGAGACCGAACAGCAAGCTCGGGTACAACAAAGAACACGTCTAGGAATTGTGGTTCGGGACAACCGCAAGTTCTTTACTGTCACCAAGAGCGAAAGCAGAATCCTCGTCGGTCTTTCTGCTGAATTGTTTGGTTCGCTTGAAAATTATGACGAGGAGCAAACGTCTCAACCTTCTCATGAGTGCGTTTATTGGTACACATTCCCAGCGTACAAAAAGGACACTGACGCTTATCCCATCGTGATTGGACGAGGTAATGTTGAGCGTTTTGGGCAGTGGTATACAGATACACCTGAGCCTCCAGAGCTGCTGGGCTTCTATGAACACGCGCATCCCCGTTTCATCCAAAACGCACTGCATAGTGTTCTAGAGCTCAAAGGGCGACGTGTGGAGGGAGCCTCGCTCGAATGGTTTCTGACAACGCCAAAGGAAATCAATGAGCTAATTGAATCCGTATTGAAACTCGTTTGAGCACTTTAAAAGGATTCAATATGTACAAGATTTTTGCTTATGCATTCATTGTTCTCTTGAGTGCAGGGTGCTCCACCACATCAAAAAGTGATCTTCAGATAGAGGAACCAATTGGTCGACAACGTCTGAGCACGAACTTCAAGCGACAGGGCATTACTTTGGAGTGGGAGTGCAGTTGGGGAACTGGTTTTTCAGCTGCGACTTGCAACAAAGGGGAAATAAAGGCGATTGAGATAACAGCGTACGCTCCTTCATTTGGCAACACGGATTCGAATCGCGAAACTGCTTTTGATGTGGCCTATGACATGGCCTTGGTCAAGCTCAATCGCTTTATCAGTGACGAGATATCCACATCGCGTGTGACAACGACTCTCACGAAAAACGTTGAAAAAGCGAACGACAGGTTGAAGTCAAAAATCGGTTCACAAGAAATTGTGCGCACAACTGATGATGACTCGACTGTCGAATTCAACGTCGCTACTCGCGAGAATGCAAACGAGGTTGTTCGGACCGTAACTGAGAGCATCACGAGTCAATCAAGCGGGATACTTAAAGGCGTACGTGCTGTGAGTGAGAAGGCCGTTGATCGTCAAACAGTTGCAGTAACCGTGCGTTGGGATAAAGACAGTGAACAAGCAGTCCGCGAGTTACGTAAACGGCTTCGTTAACTGCTGTATCTGCCTATGCTTAAGCAGCTTGTTTCTTTTGACAGGCTGCGCTACTCCTGAAGTTTCACGGACGGCTCGTCCTACAGCTATTCGGGCTACAGGCATTGGGCTCACGGTTGAAGACGCCAAGGAAAGTGCTTTTCGCCAAGCGATTGAAAACCGTGTCGGAGTGCTGGTCTTGGCGGAACGAGAGATTCAAAGCTACCGAGTTCTGCGAAACGAGATTCTTTCCTACAGCGCGGGGTATGTCGATGACTACACCATCGTCTCTCAAGAGCAGGTGGGGAAGAAGTGGGCTGTCACGGCTGATGTGTGGGTGTCTTCAAGCAAGTTAACAAGTCGAATCATTTCATCCGATGCAGCGAATGGAAAGATTGATGGGAAGAGGGTGTCTGACAGTTTGAACTCTTTTGTGAAGCAAAAGAAAAAAGAAGACATGTTGGTTGCAAAGATCCTCGCTGGGTTTCCAGAAAATGCGTTGATCGTCAAGCTGAAAGACACTGAGCTCAAATTTGATGAGGACAGAAATGCAAAAGTCAAAATCAATTTTGAAACATCTTGGAATCAAGGCTATCTTGACTCGCTGCAAGAAGTATTGACCTTGATTAATGCCAATGTCGAGACTCAGAAATCGATTGGCAGTGTGATCGTGACTCAGATAAGCACGAAAGCGGTGCCAATTCAGAGCAAGCGATTTGAGATTTCAGACAAACGCGTGTTTGAGCAGTTTTCAGCACGCTTCGCTGATCGCCAAGTGGCTGTGCGTATGAAACTCAAACATGGTTCGAAGGTTATTCACGAAGATTGTTGGCGGCTACCTGATACATACAGTCGCGTCGACAGCTTGAACGCAGTTTCCGTATATGGAGATCGTGAGTACTCATTGGCCGTAACTTTAAAAATTGCACATCAATCTCCCGCACAAAAAATTCTTGAGTCATCAAGCAATGCGGCGCTCTCGATTGAAGGAGTAGAAAAATGCAGTCAGTGACTGAAAGTTGTTTCTAACGCCATCCATGCCGGACTCTTCAGACATTAAAATTTTTCGATGCGTCAAGCGCTGACGCTCAACCTCAAAGATCGACACCATGGCAATTTCACAGATGGCTCTCATTCAATCTCTTGGCGAAGCTATGTCGTGGTTTGAGCGGGAGGTTGCTTGGGGAGTTCCTGCAACTGAACTTCGCCATCTGTGCGGCCGCATCGGCGAACTGTTTGTTGCCGTAATCACCAACGGACGGATGGCTACCGAGGTCAATCAGAAGGGCTACGACGTCGTCAGCTCTGCCAATGAACGCATATCGGTCAAGACCACCGCTACCGTGGGCTCGGCCAGCCATGTGATGTTCAACATAAAGACGCTTGGTGTGGTGGATCGCGTCATCATCTTACGGATTAACACGGAAGAGCGTGAGATCGAGACTTTGCTGGATGCTCCCATAGCCAAGGCCATGGAGTTGATGGGGCCAGAGGTGGGAGGCAAACGATCCATTCCGTTGAGCAAGTTAGTCTCCAAGCCTTCCAAGTTAGGTGCTGTCAAAACAGTTTCAGAGGTTTGTCATGATGAATACACGATACGCGAAATGGAAAATGGAAGCATTGAGGTAGAGATGAATGGGGACCCCGTAGAGCCAGTTAAGCCTGTTCTTCGGGAGCTGGCAGCTGAACTCAACATCGGATTGCTTAACGGTAGCGGCAACCCACACAACACTCGCCAGCTTGGCGCCTTAATCATGAAAAGCATTCAAGAACTACAAGCTAAAACTTGATCGCGCTCTTGGTTTTGTGTGAGATATCTGAAATATACAGTCGCGTAGATAACTTGAACATAGTTTTTATCTACATACAGCAGAGTACTTGTCTCCGTGAAATTCATCAACTGATTAGCTCTAATCAATTGGTTGAGAGACTTTGCACAGACATATAATCGATAAAATAGGCCGTAAGTCCCGCGACGTAAGTCGGAGGGGCAGTTGTGTCTTCTAGGCTGAGAGTAACTCTTTGACTCCGATGTTTCGTTAAGGCTGGTTGGAGTCATTTGCGGCGCGCGATCCGAACGACCGCCACGTCCGTATCTCGATATTGGACGGCCAGCAGCTCGTATGATCGGTACGCATTCGACACTGGGCACTCACACAGAGCGATAGCAGGTATGGCTCTGCCGACCATGCCTGCCGTCACTGGTCATCTATCACGACACGTAATGTCGCACCTGACGATCGAGCCATGGACAATGCGCCAAAAAGCAGAGTACGCAGCTTCATAGCTGGAACGCTAT
>CALKUJ010000127.1 GCA_937996825.1 uncultured Polynucleobacter sp.
AAACATTCAAGAATGTTAAAAAAATGTTTGATAGCTTTGAAAAGCCGCTTATTTACACCCCTGGCGATAATGAGTGGACTGATTGCCATAGAAAATCGAATGGTTCTTATGAACCCACTGAACGACTAAAACAAGTACGTCAGATTTTCTTTGGTGGTCCAAAAAAGCAGACATCAACGGCCATCAAGATCGAGAGTCAGTCTGAGTTATTCAAAGAATATTCCTTGTACGTTGAAAATCAACGTTGGTCCTATAACAAAATCTTGTTTGTGACCATTCATCAAGTTGGATCAAACAATAATTTGGACCCTAAAGTTTCTGGGGCAATTGCAGAGTACGAAGCGCGTAATAAAGCAAATCTGCAATGGCTTGAAAATAGCTTCAAACTTGCCAGTCAAAATCAATCCGATGCGATTGTGCTTGCCATGCAATCAGATACTTTCCATCCAATCATCGGAAAATCTCCCGGGTTCACTGACTTTATTGCCAAGTTCTCAACTCTTGCTCAAGAGTTCAAAAAGCCTGTTTTATTAATTCAGGGTGACACACATGAATACCTTGTTGACCAACCCCTGAAAAAGTTGAACAGCCCATCAGGTCAAAATGTGATTCGTCTGGTTGTTCCAGGCGCAAAATTGATTGAGGCTGTTGAAGTCAGAGTGAATAGCAATCGCTTTGATGCCATCGAATTTTTTAGTTTTAAAAAGTATTCGCTCAATTGATATTTTTGTCTTTGACGCGACTGATGCACCAATAACCCAAAAGACTACTGAGCGCTGCCAAACCAAAGACGTGGTGCGGCGCCAAGTATTCCCAAACCCAACCAGCAAACAAACCACCCACTGTGCCACCAATGCCGTATGACACGGTGGTGTAAAGCGCCTGCCCCCTTGCCTGCAAAGGCCCCTTGAACCAAGTCTGCAACATCTTGATGCTGGCACTGTGATGTGCGCCAAAGGTGGCGGCGTGCATCACCTGAGCCAAAATTAGAATGATTAATTCAGGGACATAAGCCATCAAAGCAAAACGCACGACCGCGATGAAATAGGCGGCAAGCAAAATGTTCTTTGTGGTGAATCTGGCAAAAAAGTAACTTTGAAAGTAAAAAAATATCACTTCAGCCAAAACACCCAACATCCAAAACAATCCGATCTCGCCTTTGGTGTAACCCAAATGATCCAGATACAAAGAGTAGAAGACATATAAACCTGCGTGACCAAAGATCATCCAAAAGTTGGCAGACATGAACCATTGCACGTTTGGATTTTTCAGTACATGACTTAATTTGATGTCTGCATGCATCACCACATCCATCGGTGGCTCACGCAAGGTCAAGGTCAAAGCGGTCATGATGAGCAAAGCCACAATGCCAAACCAAGGCAGACTATCAATGCCAAAGGTTTCAAACCAAGCACCGGCGCCCAGCACCATGGCTATGAAACCAATCGAGCCCCAGAGTCTTAAACGTCCATAACGTTTATCAAAGTCATTATTTTTGTATAAAGCATGCACAGTGGCTGCCTCACCCAAAGGCATCAAACTGCTGATGACTGTGTTCAACAAGAACATCCAGATGAGTAAAGCAATGTAACTCTCTAGATAAAAAATGCCAGTGAAGATGATGCAAGCCAGCGCTGAAGTGACGCGCATGATGCCCAAGCGATCTCGGCGCATATCCGCCAACCAACCCCATGCAAATGGACCCAGGATGCGGGTGATCTGAAACATCGACATCAAAGCAGCGATTTCAATCGCGCCGAAATCTTTACTGGCAAAGTAAAGGCTGGCATAGGGCGACATCAGCCCAATGTATGCGAAGTAGAAAAAGAAAAAGGCTGCGAAAGACAGTCGTACCAGACCAGTCATTGCAGCACTCTATTTAGGGACGTTGTGCTGGAATGCGTGGCGTACTGACACTGACATCACCGCACTGGGCACGATGTCTTAAGACATGGTCCATGATCACCAAGGCCAACATGGCTTCAGCGATTGGAGTGGCACGAATGCCCACGCATGGATCGTGACGACCCTTGGTTTGGACAGTATGCGCATCGCCTGCACGGGTGATGGATTGTTTTGGTGACATGATCGATGAAGTTGGCTTGATCGCAATCGAAACAACGACATCTTGACCAGTGCTGATACCACCCAACATACCGCCAGCATTGTTGCTTGCAAAACCATCGGCAAACATTTCATCGCCGTGCTCACTGCCTCTTTGCGCAACGCTCTTGAAGCCTGCGCCAATCTCAACACCTTTAACGGCATTGATGCCCATCATCGCGTGCGCGATGTCTGCATCCAATTTGTCAAAAATGGGTTCACCCAAACCAACCGGTACATTTTTAGCAACCACCGTCAAGCGTGCACCACAAGAGTCACCTGCTTTGCGCAGTTGATCCATGTAGGCCTCTAGCTCAGGAATGATTTTGGCATTGGGTGCAAAGAATGGGTTTTGCGAAATCTGTGACTGATCTTCAAAAGGAATCTCAAGATCACCTAATTGAGTCATGTAGCCATAAAAACTGATGCCATGTTTTTCAGCCAACCATTTTTTTGCCACAGCCGCAGCCGCCACAACAGGGGCCGTCAAACGCGCAGAAGAACGACCGCCACCGCGTGGGTCGCGAATGCCGTACTTGTGCCAGTATGTGTAATCAGCGTGTCCTGGTCTGAAACTATCCAAGATGTCGCCATAGTCTTGACTGCGTTGATCGGTGTTGCGAATCACCAAAGCAATCGGTGTGCCGGTTGTTTTACCTTCAAACACACCAGAGAGAATTTCTACTTGATCCGCCTCTTGACGTTGCGTGACGTGGCGTGAGGTGCCAGGTTTGCGACGATCCAAGTCCAATTGAATATCTTCAACTGATAAAGACATGCCCGGAGGACAGCCGTCTACAACAGCTCCGATTGCGGGTCCATGAGATTCACCAAAAGTGGTGATACGAAATAAGTGTCCTAGTGTGCTTCCAGCCATGCCTCAATTATGACATTGGTCTGGCCATCAAGCTTGATTTGCGATTCTTATTTTTTGATTTTTTGTAATTCTTGGCAAAGACTACAAATTTTCAAGGGTGAATCTCGTGAATCTCTTTAAAGAATCGCCCTACGGAGTGACTTTATTTGGAAGGCGTACCAGACTCTTCAGCCCCTGGCCAATCGCGGATATAGGCTTTGAGCATGGTGTTTTCAAAACCTTGGGCTTCCACCACTGCTTTGGCCACGTCATAGAAAGAAATCACACCGTTCAAGGTACCGCCGTCCAATACTGGCAAGTAGCGCATGTGTTGATCTAGCATGATGCGACGTGCTTCATCCAAGTCCATCTCTGAAGTACAAGTCATTGGGGACTTTTCCATCACGGAGCCAACTGTTTCTTTATTCAAGGCATCGTGATTTTTAGCCAGTGCATTGATCACTTCACGGAAAGTCAAAATACCGACCAAATCTGCGTATTTCATGACTACCAAAGAACCGATGTCTTTTTCTGCCATGGTGTGGACGGCGGCTGCAAGCGAAGTGTCTGGGGCTACGGTGTAAAGAGTTGCACCTTTGAAGCGCAAAATGTCACTGACTTTCATGCTTGTCTCCTATTGTTTGACTTGTAATCTTAGTCTATCAGCAGGTTTTAAGACCTGCCAGCCCTGCCATATAGGGGCTTACCCCAGCTAAAGCCCTGATTTCAGCCCTCATAAGGCTTGTTACAGGGCTCTTTTCAACTACTTCGACTCTCAGGAGCTCTCCAAGCCCTGATGATGGGCATATTGGCCACCAAGGTGGCCCCTGCCAAAGTGACCCACCAGGTCAAGTAAATCCAGACCAAGAACAAAGGCAAGATGGCAAATGCGCCATAAACGGTTTTATAGATGGGGTAGCTGGCCACAAACCAAGCAAAGGCTGATTTGGCTATTTCAAATATGATGGCAGCGCAGGCGCCACCCAGGATGGCATCACGCCACTCCACCCTTTCATAGGGCAATATTTTGTAGACCAAACTGAATGACATGGTCGAGAGCAAGATGGGGAAAGCCCCCGCTATGAAATTAAAGCCATCACTCAAGGGGCCAATCAGACCCTTGGAAGCACTCAAGACCATGGAGCTGAGATAAATACTCAAGCCCAATAAAAGTGGGCCCATGACGGTGGCCACCAAATGAATACCAATGCGCTTTAAAAATGGTCG
>CALKUJ010000128.1 GCA_937996825.1 uncultured Polynucleobacter sp.
GCTAATGCTGCAAGCGCATTCATGCGATTGTGTTCACCTAATAATTGCCAATCAACGTGACCTAGTTTCTCGCCTTTAAATAGCACATCAAAACCACCATCAGCATCGGCTTCACCTGCTTGCCAATCTTTGTCGCTGCCGAAATGTTCTACTGGTGTCCAACATCCTCTATCAATGACGCGTTGCAAACTTTCTTCTTTGCCATTTGCAACAACTAAACCTTGTTGGGGAACTGTGCGTACTAAATGATGAAACTGGGTTTCGATCGCATGTAAATCTGCAAATATATCTGCGTGATCAAACTCTAGGTTATTGAGCACTGCAGTGCGTGGACCGTAGTGAACAAACTTTGATCGTTTGTCGAAAAACGCAGTGTCATACTCGTCTGCTTCAATCACAAAAAAGGTGATTTACTTTTGCTATCTTGTTTAGGCGTTTGAGGTAAACGCGCAGAAACTGAAAAGTTTTGTGGAACACCGCCAATTAAGAAGCCTGGGGCTAATCCAGCATATTCTAAAATCCACGCTAACATTGAACTGGTCGTTGTTTTGCCATGTGTGCCTGCAACTGCAAGTACCCACTTGGCTTGTTCTCCCTGTGGATGAAGAATGTTTTCTGCTAACCATTGAGGTCCAGAAATAAAAGGCAGTCCTTGGTTTAAGATTTCTTCCATGAGCGGATTGCCACGTGATACCACATTGCCAATCACGTACACGTCAGGGTTTAAATCTGTTTGGCTTGGGTCAAAGCCCTCAATGAGCTTAATGCCTTGAGCTTCGAGTTGCGTGCTCATTGGTGGATATACATTGGCATCACAGCCCGTCACTGTATGGCCAGCATCTTTTGCGAGTACCGCTACGCCGCCCATAAAAGTGCCGCAAATACCAAGGATATGAATGTGCATGGTGAGCCTTCTTAATTAAGCCAAATTCGGCGCTAACCAGCGCGCTAATTCTTCTTTGTTCATCCTACGTCTATTGGCAAGTTCAGTGAGTTGATCTTCGCCAATTTTGTCCACGCTGAAGTACTTCGCTTCAGGATGAGCGAAATAATAACCAGAAACCGCAGCAGCTGGGCTCATTGCATAAGAGTCAGTAAGCGCCATGCCAATTTCTGTCGCTTGTATGATTCTAAACATTTCAGTTTTGACAGTATGGTCTGGGCAAGCTGGGTAGCCTGGAGCTGGGCGAATGCCTTGATAT
>CALKUJ010000129.1 GCA_937996825.1 uncultured Polynucleobacter sp.
TTCCAGAATTGATACAAGCATGAAAAGAAGACTGAACCTTTAGTGACTTTTGATAATCGCGAAGATCACCGAGCTTGTAAAAAACCAACTGATTTCGCCCCTTGGACGACGGGTGCATCATCTTCACGAACGGCAAGCCGGCATCAGCAGTCGGGCTTCGCATAGCCTCAAGTTTTTTTGTTGATATCCCAAGATAGAAAGCAGCTAATCGAGGCTCAAGGGTCGTATCGTCGGAAAGCTCCGAAATAGCGCTTCGCGCCTGAGCATCAGCAATTAGGTCATCGAGGTCTGTCATGGGCGATCAGCTTTTTTAAATTACCTGTCAGAGCATCATACATTTCAGATGTTTCAGATAGCATCAGCTCTTCAACGGTTTTCATTTTTTTCGCCGTGTCGTGCCACTCGGGGACTGTATAACGGTTAGTTACATCACCACCTGTCAGAGCGTGACCAAGGAGCCTCTTAATCTGGCGATCGCTCAACCCCAACTTTTCGCATGCAGCGCCGAACGTGCGTCGCAAATCATGGCCACGCAGATTCAAAATTTTGTGCCCACGGTCTTTAAGCATTTCATTAGCCATCGTTGTTACACGCTTAAGAGCAACAGATGCATCACTGTAGTGCTCAACTTTTGAGTGCGGAGAAGCGGTAGGAAAAACCCAGACCTCGTCAGCTGGCAAATCCATTCGGCGAATTTTCAAAAGCTCTAGTGCGCATGGACCGATCGGAAATTCATGATCTGTCCTATTTTTCGAGTCACTGATACAAGCGACTGCGTTTTCTAAGTCTATCCATCGCGATTGCCCATGCATGTTCTTGGGTAGACGCTCTTTCCAAGTAAATGTGCAAGCTTCCCCAAGCCTCAACCCCCACAAAAGTGAAAGGATTAAAAAATCCGCCCCAAGCAAATTCTGCTTCCTGTACTCCCATGCTGCGTCGAAAAACGCGGGAACCGCATTGCTGAGGCTGAGAGGGTTTCGGATCCCTTTATCCTTATATGCTTTTTCAAGCTGATCTCGGCTCCTGTACTTACCGGCAATCTTCAAGATGTGGAAAGGGTTGTGAAACAGCCGTGACTCACGCCGGGCGTTGAGTGCATCGAAGTTCTCAAGTTCAATAGCTTTTTGTACTGCAGCGGTTGCCCAGCGTCCCATTTGCTCGGCAGCAGTCGGATGACCATGTGTGATCGCGTGCAAGTTGAACAGATCAAGAACCTCTTTGGAGGTGATATCAGCGACCTTTGTCCCCTCGAAGGACGCTAGTTTATTTCGAGCTTTTTCAATTGCTTTGAGTGAGTTGGGTTTGACTTTTACAGTCTTATTGCTCAGGAACCCGAGATAGCTTTCCCAAACATCGCCCATGGTCAGCAAGTCTGCGCGTTTTGCTTTCGCATGCGTCACTGGGTTCGATCCTTGCTCACGAGCAGCAAGGACCAAAGCCATAGCTTTGTGTCGGGCAACTTCGAGACTCATTACCTGCTTAGAGCCGCTTTTTCCAGCCGCAAGACCAACTGTAATCTTCATCTTTTTGCCGCCAATCATTGTGTCGACAAGATAAGTGGCTGATTTTTTACCAACACGAACAGCAAAACCCGAAGGTGCGTGATCGTGATCATCGTACAGAAGATAATTAGCGGATGTTGTCTTTGTCCCGGGGTATGGTTTCCGGACACTGGCGGGGATCTCACCGCCTCGTAATTTGAAAATAAATTCTTCCGTAAATGTCAGCTTCATATTTTTTGCCTGTTAGTGCTCTCCGCCAAAATTTCAATGGTTTTGGTGGATGCGCACATTTTGGCTCAAATTTGGCTCAGAAAAACCGTCCTCAAGCTAGGTTAGATTGGGGTACTTCAGGGCACGCAAGGGAAGTCAAAAAACAACTTAAGCAATTGATTTCATTGGTTTTTATTAGATTTTCACTCTCATGAAAGAAGATCTAAAAAACCATACCCCAATGATGCAGCAGTACTTGGGGCTCAAAGCTGACCACCCCGAGACGCTGTTGTTTTACCGCATGGGCGACTTTTACGAGTTGTTCTTTGCGGACGCTGAGAAGGTCACGCGCCTGCTCGACATCACGCTCACGCAACGCGGCCAGTCCAACGGCGAGCCCGTGGTGATGGCCGGTGTGCCATTTCACTCGCTCGAAACCTACCTCTCACGCCTCATCAAGCTGGGCGAATCCGTGGCGATTTGCGAGCAAGTGGGCGATGTGGGTGCGAGCAAAGGCCCCGTCGAGCGCAAAGTGGTGCGCGTGGTCACGCCCGGCACGCTGACAGACAGCGCCCTCTTGAGCGACAAAACCGAAGCCTATGTGCTGGCCATTCACCAAAGCGACCGCGCCGGTTGCGGCTTGGCGTGGCTCAGCGTCACGCAAGGCTTGGTGCATTTGGCCGAGTGCGACACGTCTGAGCTGCCCAACTGGATTGCCCGCGTGGCACCCAGCGAAATCATTTACAGCGCCGAGGTCAGCCCCGCATTTGAGCAACAGCTGAAAAACTTTTGCAGCAACCTTGGCCTACCTGCCCAAGTGCGCCCTGCGTTTCAGTTTGATGCTGCGT
>CALKUJ010000130.1 GCA_937996825.1 uncultured Polynucleobacter sp.
GGTCAAGACCGCCGACCTGGTCGTTTAGGTGAAACTTCACACCACCGCAACAACCTGCTGCTGGCGGCACCACCACTTCAATGCCACAGGCATTGAGCACTCGGGCTGTGGCCGTGTTGATGTTGGGCATCATGGCGGGCTGAACGCAGCCGGCCAACATCAACACTTTTCGTGCATGCGTTTGCGTGGGCCATGCACCCGCTGCTTGGGGTACGGGCACCTTGGCTTTCAGGGCATCAGGCAAAAAGGCTCTGACGCTTTGGCCTAGTTTCATGGCGGGTGCAAACAAAGTCGATGTGAGCCCTTCCTTCAAGAGCCAGCGCAGTGCGCGATCTTTGAGGGGACGCTCTACTTTGGCGTCCACTACTTTGCGCCCCAAGTCCACCAAGTGACCATATTGCACACCACTGGGGCAGGTACTCTCGCAATTGCGGCAAGTAAGACAGCGGTCCAAATGCAGTTGCGTTTTGCGTGTGGGCTCGGCACCTTCGAAGACTTGCTTCATCAGGTAAATGCGACCCCGAGGACCATCCAATTCATCGCCCATCAACTGGTATGTAGGGCAAGTGGCGGTGCAAAAACCACAATGCACACATTTGCTCAAAATACTTTGAGCCATCGTGCCATCGGGAGTACCTATAAATTGAGGAGCTAATTCTGTTTGCATATTAGGCCAATCTTCCAGTTGCAAAAACGCCATGTGGATCGAAAGCTTTTGTCAGACGATCTTGAACGATTGCTAATGGGCTTGTTAAAGGGTTATCTTTCAGTGAGCTGAGCATTGCTTGATTTTTATTGCTTGCTCTAAAAATGCTTGCATGGCCATTGGCTTTGAAAGCTATTTTCTTGGCACTTTCTGCATCAATTTGACCTTTCCACCAGCGTTGTCCGCCGTGCCATTCAATCAAGGTTGTGCCTGGTAAATCTAATGGGTTCGATGTCGGTGCGACAGCAAAGCGCCATAGTGGAGATTCGCTTGATTCGCTGAACCAATTATTTTTTTGTTCTTTCAAGTCATGCCAAAAAATAGCAGCTTGCTCTGCGTCAATGACTTTCATGCCGTACTTTTGACCAAAGGTTTGAATGGCTGATTCAACGGCCGCTTTTGCACCATTTAAGCGAAGGTGCAGTGTGCCCAAGCTATCACCTTGCCAGCAAGAAGCGCTTAAAGGCCATGGTTGACTGGCTAGTAAGTTCATTAACTGAATAGCTTCAGCTTGAGTGATTTGTGTTGTGACAGTTGCACTCGCAGCTGGCTTTGGTAAAACTTTGATCGAAACATCCAGGAGTAATCCCAAAGTACCCAATGAGCCTGGCATCAAACGCGACACATCATAGCCAGCAACGTTTTTCATGACAGTGCCACCAAAGTTCATGATTTGACCTTGTCCATCCATGACTTTTGCACCCAAAACAAAATCTCTGAGATTGCCCGCGCTGACACGTCCAGGACCTGCTAGACCCGAGCAAACCATGCCTCCAATCGTTGCATGAGGGCCAAAGTGCGGTGATTCAAAAGAAAATTGTTGATTCTTTTCTGCAAGGATTGATTCCACCTCTTTGATTGGGGTGCCGGCTTTGACTGTGATCACCAATTCATCTGGTTGATAGGTCACCACACCTTGATAGTCTTTAGTTGATAGCGGCGTACCTTTGAGCTCGCCACCTAACCAATCTTTTGAACCAGAGCCTGTGATGCGCAACAATTGTTTTGCTTGAACCGCGCCCTGGATTTGCTCAGCAAATCCTTTTAATAACTGATCACTCATTTAGAAGCGCTCCAATTCTGGGTGAGGTAAAACGCCGCCAGTGACGCGCATACGGCCATATTCAGCACAGCGATTCAGCGTTGGTATTGCTTTATCAGGATTCAATAATTTATCTGGATCAAACGCAGCTTTTACTTTCCAGAAAAGCTCACGTTCTGTATCGCTGAATTGAACACACATTTCATTGATCTTCTCAATGCCTACACCGTGTTCACCAGTGATAGTTCCGCCAAGCTCAACACATGTTCTTAAGATGTCGCTACCAAAGGCTTCAGCACGATGCCATTCAGCTTCATCTGAGCCATTGAACATGATGAGTGGGTGCATATTGCCATCACCCGCATGGAAAACGTTCATGCAGCGTAACTGGTATTTCTGTTCCATCACCTGAATGCGTTTTAGCAGGGTAGCAATGTGCTGACGTGGGATGGTTCCATCCATGCAATAGTAGTCAGCTGAAATTCGTCCGGCTGCTGGGAAAGCATTCTTTCTGCCGCTCCAAAACTTAAGACGTTCTGCTTCACTTTGTGAGACTTG